>DATKQH010000134.1:0-3739 GCA_035532775.1 Streptosporangiaceae bacterium | reverse complement strand
AGGCAACCTCGGACGCCTCGTCGCTGGTGGTCAGGTTCCCGCCGATGACCCGTCCGGAACCGGCCTCGGCCCGCGACACCAGCAGCGGCGTCCAGTCCGGGTGCTCCTCGGTCAGGAACAGGCCCGCGAACGCCAGCACGTTCACCGTCCGTTGTGCCTGCCTCAGCAACTCGGTCCACATCTGACGCGGCACGTCGGTGCGGCGCGGGTAGCTGGCGACCAGTTCCGCCCCGGCCAGCGAGGCCCGGTCCACCGCGCCGGGCCACTGGTAGCTCTCGTCTTCCTGCAAGATCGCCGCGACCCGGCCACTGGACCGCCTGGTGCCCGGCAATCACCGTCCACTCCACCACCGCCGCGGGACTGCGTGCACTCATCGAACAGGCCATCACCGGTGACGGCCATGCCGAGATCCCATCGGGAGCCGACGGCTAGTGCGGTGACGAACGTTCGCCATGCCGGCTCACTGCAACGCCGACCGGTATGGGCCGGACGGTTGCTCCAGGCGCCGCTGCCCACCGACACTGGCTGTGTGCTGGAGCTGCGGCCCAATTGCGAATGCTGCGACCGGGACCTTGACCCGGCATCCCCGGACGTGCTCATCTGCTCCTACGAGTGCACCTGGTGCCGCGACTGCGCGCAGAACATCCTGCACGGCGTCTGCCCGAACTGCGGCGGTGAGCTCGTCCGGCGCCCTATCCGCCCCGCCCGCCTGCTCGCAGCCGACCCACCGTCGGCCAAGCGGATAGTCCGCCCGGGCTGCACCCGGGCATCCGCCCGCTGATCCACCAAGAGGTTGTGTCCTGTGCCATCGAATCTGAGGCAGCAGCAGGTCGCTAACCTGGGGTGTCTCAGTTTAAGTGGCAAGGCGTTGGGTGGTTGCGGCGCTGGTTTGCCAATGGATGTGAGGCATTTCGGCATGACGCCTCGGCTGCTGCGGTCAGTTGATATCGAACTCGTTGCCTTCCGGGTCCTTCATCCCGACCGCGTAGTGGTCGAGCCCTTCCTCGGACAATGCGCCAGTGATGGTGGCGCCCAAGCCGGCCAGCCGGCTGGCCTCCGCGTCGACTCGCTTCCTGCGAGTCTCGATCGGGTCCGTCCGCTCGCCACTGGCGTGGATGTCGAGGTGCAGCCGGTTCTTGACCACCTTGGCATCCGGGACGACATGGAACCAGATGCTCGGCCCGTGGCCCTCCGGGTCGCTGATCCTGTCCGCCCCGTCGACCAGCTCCTCCTCGGGCACCCCCAGCTCGCGGTAGAAGTCGTTCCAGGTAGCGAATCCATCCGGGACCGGCGCGAGCTCATAGCCCAGCGCGGCGGCCCAGAACCGAGCCAGCCGGTCCGGGTCGGCACAGTCGATGACCAACTGAAAGCGGACAGGCACCGGTTACCTCCCCAGACCGCTCGGGTAGCTACCGACATCCTGTCAAATGCTCCGCGGCGCGGGGCCGGAGCGTCAGGTCAGGGCATCTCAAACCTGGCCAGATGCTGCCACCTGACGAAGAGACACACGGCCTCGGCCACGGGCCGACAGCGCTCACGTCCGGCAGGGGCGCGCTCGGTCAGGCCTGGCTCATGCTGGCGCTGCTTCCGATGAGATGAGCGTCATGTCTGGGAAGATGGGTGAGATTGCCGGATGGGAGGTGGGCGTGTGAGTGTCGACCGCTTCGTGACACCGCTGTATGGCATTGGAGAGGCTGCCGGATACCTTGCCGTACCGCCATCGACGCTGGCGACCTGGGCTTATGGGTATGAGCGAAGGAGAGCTGGTGATGGCGTTATCGTGGGCAGGCCGGTGATCACCGCGATTCGCCCGGCACGCCGCCACGAAGCTGCGGTGCCGTTCATCGGCCTGGCCGAGGCCTACGCTCTGGCCGCGTTCCGGAAGGCGGGCGTCCCGATGCAGCGGATCCGCCCGGCCATCGAAGCCTTGCACAGTGAGCTAGGGCTCAGCTATGCCCTGGCCAGCAAGCGCCTGTACACCGACGGGGCGGAAATCCTCTACGACTACGCGCAGCAGGCCGGGGATACCCCGGAGGGCGAGTCCGCACGCGAGCTCGTGGTTGTCCGCAACAACCAGCGCGTTTTCGCGGAAGTGGTTGAGCAGTACCTGCGCCGGGTGGATTTCGCGCCCGATGGTTACGCGCAGGTGATCCACCTTCCCCAGTACCGAGCGGCAGACGTAACGGTAGACCCCGATCACGCCTTCGGCCGCCCGAGGTTTGCCCGGGGTGGCGCTGAACTGGACAACGTGATCGATCTTTTCCTGGCAGGCGAGCCGGTTGACGTGGTGGCCGCGGAGTTTGGGCTGACCAGGGACGAGGTTGAGGACGCCCTGCGTGTCACCACACGAGCAGCAGCCTAAATTCTTCGCGGACCGGAGCCTCGGCAGGATCGGTGTGCCCTCCCGGCTGCGTGCCGCGGGCTGGGAATTAGTGACCCTGGCCGAGCACTATGGCACGCCCGCGGATGAGCAGATCGCTGATGTCCAGTGGATCCAGGACGCGGCATCACGCGGATGGCCGATCCTGATGAAGGACAAACGTATTCGCCATCGCCGTGCCGAGATTGATGTAGTCGTTCAGCGCCGCGCCCAGTGCTTCGTGATAACCAGAGGCGACCTGACATCAGCGGCGATGGCGGACCGGTTCATGGCCAGCCAACTGGCCATCTTTGAGGCGGTAACCAAGCCCGGCCCGTATATCTACGCCGTACATTCTGACCGGCTGGAGTTGCTATATCCCGCGAGACTCTGATCAGCTGCGAGCACGCCGGGGCGCCCGGATGGTCGCTACCCGCATCATTGATGGTGTCCAGCAACGTGCTGGCGCCGGACTTCTCCAGATGCGCGTAGGCCGCCGAGGGCTGCTCGTCGAACTCGACGCGGGCCATCAGCGGTCAGCCCGCGAAGCTCGGCGGGGCCTGGGCTGCCGCCGCTCGGGGTGACGGCGGCCCTCGTTGATCTGCGCCATGATCTCTGGTGGCAGTTCGTAGTCCCCGGCCTCATCTCGCATGTGCTTGAGGCGCTGGTATTCCTCGAAGCTGATCACCACGGCGGCCGGAGCGCCGTAGTGAGTCAGGATCGTCTCCTCGCCCCCATACCGCGCCTTGCCAACTACCTCGGCGAGCCGGTCTCGCGCATCGCTGATCGGCATCTCGCTCATGTACAGATTGTACAACTTGTAAGATCCGAACATCGCTGAGGCGACCGCCAGCGGGCCAATACCGCAGTGATCACGCCGGGCGGCCGAAGCGGTCGAGGAGTTCCTCAGACCGGGCCGCCACATCGGTAGTGCGGCTCTTGCCGGCGCCGAACCAGGCCGGTGGACACGCCCGGCTCTTGACCGCGCGGAGGTGGCGGCGCACGTCATCGAGGACTGCAGCTACCTCTTCCTCCGGCAACTCCTGCACCAGGCGGAGCAACTCCTCTCGCTGGGCGCTCATGATCTCAGGTTACGGCGGGTGACCGTCGGCATGCCTCTCTATCCAGGCCCGGGGCAAGGTCCGCCGCAACGTCGCCAGCCTCGTCGCCGTCCCGGAGGTTCATGATGGCTCCCGTGGGGGCAACGTCCCGACTGTGCAGGGCAAGTCGTGAGGCTCATAGACAAGAAGCCCGCTAGCCTTGGCTTTCGCCGTGATCAGCGGGCTGTGTGCTGAGTCGGGACGGCCGGATTTGAACCGGCGACCCCTTGACCCCCAGTCAAGTGCGCTACCAAACTGCGCTACGTCCCGTCCGTCCTCG
>DATKQH010000133.1:0-4129 GCA_035532775.1 Streptosporangiaceae bacterium | reverse complement strand
CCCGCGCGCCCGGGCTGCGGCTACTCGTTCGGCGACCAGGGCCTCGTCACGGCGGACCTGGTCGGCGGCCTCGGCGACGGCGCTCAGGTCCGACAGGTCGTCCACTTGCGCGGTGGCGGGGTCGAGCTGGCCGGCCAGCCGCTCAAAGCGGCGGGCGGCGTCCTCGATCTGGGCGTCGGTGTGTCTCATGGCCTCACCCTTGGCTGAAGAACGGGTAGAACTTGGGGCGCAGCCGCATGGCATGGATGACCACCGGGTCATCGCCGCCCAGGCCGAGCATGCCGATCTCCAGCGGCGTGCCGTCCCGTGCAGGCCCGATGAGCATCGTCATGGCCGTCGCTCCGCTGGGCGATCAGTGGTTGCGGGGATCCGGTCAGGTACGAGGACCGGGCTTCGCCCCACGCCCGATCCCAGGGTCACCGCCCCGCGTCCCGAGATCAGGTCGGTGCGCAGACCCGTGTGGTCAGACCGCGGCCAAGGCAAATCTTGCTCTAGCGTGGCGGGTCTCCTTCGATCAGACGGTCGGGTCGGGCAGGAGCTCCCGGACCTCTTGCGCACAGCGGCAGGCGACGGCGATCTTGGCAGCCCACTCCAGCGCCTCCTCGCGTGAGGGCACGTCGACGACCGCGAACCCGCCGATGACCTCCTTGGTCTCCGGGTACGGGCCGTCGGTGACCGTCCCGTCGGTGGCCACGATGCTCGCCTTCTGGCTTTCCAGCCCGGCGCCGTAAACCCACACGCCGGCGTTCTGGGCCTCCTGGACCACCTCGAGCGCGGCCTTGGCCACGTCGGGCAGCTCCTCCTCGGGGAAGGTCATCGCGCCGTCATCGAACGAGATCAGGTACCGCGTCATCCCATTCCTCCTTGTCCCGGCGGCCTTCTCCGGCCGCCTCTCACCTGTTCTACGAACGCCTCGCTCCGGATCCGACAGGCTGCCGGCAAATATTCTCACGCGGGACCTCCGTCGTTGGCCCACGCGGGGCGTCATGTGACCCCTGTTCGCATTCGCGAATATCATCGCCGCTGCCACCGGCTATGAGTAGTCCAACCGCACTCATCTGACCCTATGAGGGCCGGGCCCCCTTCCCTGCTCAGCCCGGTAGCAGGACGCTCCGGGTGAAAGGTACGAGCTCGGGGAAAGGAGGCCCGGCAATGTCTGTCTGCGTCGGTATCGATGTGCACCGCAAGCGGTCCCAGGTGGCGGTGGTCGCCGAGGACGGGAAGGTCCAGCTCAGCCGGAACGTGGTGAACGGTTCAGAGCCGATGCTGAGGCTGATCGGCGATCTGCCGGCCGGGACGCCGGTGGCGTTCGAGGCGGCCTGCGGCTGGGGCTGGCTGATAGAGCTCCTGGAGGACTGCGGGTCCGGCCCGCACATGGTGCATCCGCTGCGGTGCAAGGCGATCGCTTCGGCGCGGCTGAAGACAAGGTGGACGCGGCGATCTTGGCGCAGCTGCTGCGCGCGGACCTGCTGCCCGAGGCGTGGATCGCCCCGCCGGCGGTGCGGCAGCTCCGCGCGCTGCTGCGCCACCGGGCCAGTCTGGCCCGGCTCGGCACCCAGCTGCGCAACCGGATCCACGCGGTGGCCGCCGGCCATGGGTATGACCGGACCGGCAGTTACCGGGCCGGGCTGGGCCGCGGCTGGCTCGCCGAGCTGGGCCTGCCCGTCGTGCCACGGGAAATCGTGACTGGCTGCCTGGCGTTCACCAGCGCCCTGGGCCCGGAGATCAGCCGGATCGACGCGGAGCTGCGCCAGCACGCGAAAACAGATCCACGGGTCAAGGTGCTGGCCGCGCTGCCCGGTGCCGGGCAGTTCACCGTGCTGGTCATGCTCGCCGAGATCGGTGACATCACCCGGTTCGCAAGCGCCCGCAAGCTGGCCAGCTGGGCCGGGCTGACCCCGGCCGTCCGCGGCTCGGACCTGACCGTCCGGCACGGGCACATCTCCAAGCAGTGCCCGGCGTGGCTGGGTGGGTGCTCAACCAGGCCGCACAGACCGCCAAGCGGTCCCCGGAGTTCTCTGCCACCTACGCCGCGATCACCAAGCGGCGCGGGAAGAAGATCGCCACCATCGCGATCTCCCGCAAGCTGCTGACCCGCGCCTGCCACCTGCCCCGGCACGCATTGCCGAACCCCGCACACGTGCACGACTCCCAGGTCAGCATTCTGCACACCGGATCTGCCATCATCTTCCCAGTGGCGCAATCTGCGAGTACTAATGGTCATGGCCGGGCTGGTCATCGTCGCTGTGACCGCTGCGGTGATCCTGGCGACGCCAGGCTAGCCACAGCTGTACGGGCGAGCTGAATTCCTTGTGTAACGAGGCTAACCTTGGCCATGCCTAACGCCCGCCGAAGTCGCAAGATCGAGGAGCAAATCGAGCAGGTCAGGGCACCCACAGACCTCTGCTACAAGACGGCTGCTCGGTGATCGGTTTCTGTGCTGTCAGGCCATCCTGATACCAGCAGCTATACCCGTTGCCGTGTGGGCCTTCACCTCGCAGTCGGCAACGTGGGGCCGCTCCGCACGTCAGCGCTACCCCGGACTCCGCAGGTAGCGGATGCTGCCAAGTACGTGTTCGCGAATGACGGCGGCGACCTGCTCCTCGTTCCTGTTCCGGAGAGCTGTCAGCAGGTGGGCGTGCTGCTCCACCGATTCCGCGTGTGGCCGGCCGACTTGCGGGCCGCGGGGGAACGACCGCCAGAGCAGCCGCATGAGCAGCAGCAGCATCGGTGAGTGGGCGCACTCATAGACACGGAAATGGAAGCGCCGGTTCAGCTCCGCGAGCCTGTCGTCATCCGGGTCGCAGGCCGCGACCTGCTGGTAGAGGTCTTCGATCTCCGTCATGTCGTCGTCGGTCATCTTGGATACAGCCAGACTGCCCGCGAGTGACTCCAGGGCTGCCAGGATCCGGTAGTTCTCCTCAAGTTCCTCCGATTCTGCCCGCGCGACCGAGGCGCCACGGTGCACGTCGGTGACTACAAGGCCTTCCGATTCGAGACGGCGTAGCGCCTCCCGCACCGGCGTGTAACTCACGTCGAACTGCTCCGCGAGCTGGCGCTGCCGAAGCGGTGTCCCGGGCAGGAGCTGGCCGTCGGTGATGAGTTCCCTGAGCGCGTCGGTGACCATGTCGCTCTTGCTGACGTAGTTGCGCGCGGTCCGTGGTGCCGGTCGCTCTTCACCCCCGCTGTCCACGTGATCCCCCGATCCGCCGACCGCGTGCGGAGCCGGGCCGACGTGGTCTCTCGTCTCACTCATCACCACATCACCCGGGGGTGCCGCCTCCAGACGTCGGCGAGGGCGAGGCGCTATCCGCGGACCCTCGCTCTGGTAAGGCCGACGAGCCAGGACCGGATCCGGCCGTCTCGGCGTCGGCATCTACCGAGCGGCCGAGGAAGACCTCCCGGATGTCTGGACGGGCCAGGATCTCACCCGCCGGGCCAGCGATCTCGATCCGCCCTGCGACCAGGATGTATGCCCAGTCAGACACCCCGAGCGCCTCGAATGCCTTCTGCTCGACCAGGAGCACGGCAGTCCCTGCGTCCGCGAGGCGCCGGACCTGGTCCCGCAGGACCGCCCGGGACAGTTCCGGCGACAGGTTGGAGGTCGGCTCGTCGAGTACGAGCACGGACGGTTCCAGCATCAGCACCCGCGCGACCGCGAGCATCTTCCGTTCGCCCCCACTGAGCTTGCTCGCGGTCCGGGACCGCATGTCCGCCAGCGCGGGGAAGGTCGACATCACCTTGTCGATCCGGGCGGCGAGCTGGGGCCTGGTGAGCAGGTAGCCGCCCATCTCCAGGTTGTCGGTCACGGTCAGGGTGTCGAACACATCCTTGGTCTGGGGGACGAAACCTAGGCCCATCCGGGCGAGCAGGTGGCCGCGCATATTCGTTATATCCCGATCACCAAACGTGACCGTACCGGTCATGACCGGGAGCCTGCCGGTAACTGCCTTGAGCAAGGTGGACTTGCCGGCACCGTTGGGCCCGATGACCGAGACCACTTCCCCTGGCCCCACACTGATGCTTACCCCGGACACAATCGGCGCGGCCCCATAGCCTGCCGCGACGTCATCGAGCCGGAGGGCCGCAGGGGGCCGCTCCGGCGGGCCAGCCACCTCCGGGTGGCCGG
>DATKQH010000132.1:0-2051 GCA_035532775.1 Streptosporangiaceae bacterium | reverse complement strand
TCAACTCTCCCAGCGAGAGCTCCACCTCCTCAACCGAGAGACGACTGCTGGGTGCCTGCGCTTCCGAGCGACCGCTGCGCCGGGCCACGACATTCACCCGTGCCGCGACCTCGACCGGGTCATAGGGCGTCACGACGTAGTCGTCCGCGCCGTGCTCGAAGGCACGCACCTTGACGTGGGTCGCCGAGGAGTGGCCGAGGATGAGGATCGGCCCGGCATGCTGTTGGGCACGCAGGAGCGCGCAGAGGTCGGACCCGTCCAGATCCGGCGGATCGGCACCAATGATGACGGCGTCTGCCTCGTGACGCGCGACGGCGGCCAGTCCATCGGCTGCCGTCCGTGTCACGACCACGTCATGTCCAGCCTCTTGCAGGACGAACGACAACACCTTCCCCGAAAGAGCCTCAGGATCCACGACCACGATGCGCATGGTGCCCAACCGTCTTCCCTCCGCTCCGAGATCGAGCAGCCCAACCCCCGCTAACGAACCGACTGGCTGGACGATAGTCCCATACATCCATTAGACGATGGTACTATGACTATGACTTGCCGGTTCGTCAAGTACCAGATCCGTTCGTACCTCTCCAGGTTCCTGTGAGAAACGCGCAACCACCGCTACCGTCTCTACCAGATGTGTACGTTCAGTCCGCGACCGGTGCGCTCGCCAGGTCCCGCACGTTGTCGTGCCTCGAGCCGGGCTTGGCCGCAGACCGTCCCGGTACGGGCGGTACCACCAGCAGCAGGCGCTTCCTCGCGATGCCATCTGGGCGGCAGTCCTCGGCCGTGGTCCGTGTGTGCGCGGGCTCGCTCGGGATACCTGGGATGTGATCTTCGGAGATCCGCGGATGCATCCTCCTCTCCCCGGAGCGCCTTTCCGCCGCTTGGCGGAGCGTCCGGGGCGCAAGGCAGAGTCCGCCTGCAAGGTAGCACGTCGGCAACCCCGTGTCGTCCTGTACCGCAGCTTGGTTTGGGATCTGGCCGGTAACGCGAGCCCGGGAATCACTGATGCGCATCGCAGCAGCTCCATGGCTAGTTGTTGTGGTATCGCCAGCGATAGTAGTGCAGCCCGATGTTGGTGAACTCGACCTGCGCGCCCGCCTGATTCTGTGGGTTATAGGCGAGTGCTCGCCGTTCGAAGAGCTGCACGAGCACGAGCTGCGTCTGGCCGTTGAAGCTCGCGGTGATCCAGTAGGGTTCGCTGATCGGGTGGCCCATCACGAAGAGCCAGTTCAGGCCCAGGGCCGCCAGGTCTTGATTGAAGTAGTTGGTGAAGACGTCGGGTATGTTGTGACCCAGCGTATCGTCGTAGGCGGCAATCGTCACCGGGGCCGGCGGTGTTATCGACGTGACGCCCTGGCCCCGCTGGAACTGTGCCGTCACGGCCTGGCCGGTTTGGTCGGCCGCACGCGCCAGGCGATCACTCGTATAGTCGGCGTAGTGCGGCGTCTGAGGGCTGACGCTCTCCAGATCCCCCGCGACCGGAATCTGGGCGGGCTCGAGGTTCTGGAATGCATGGTCGCCGACCTGTACCTGGCCGGTGACGAGCTCCACCGTCAGCAAGCCGCTGGTGACGTACCATGGGCTCGCGGGATCGGCGTTGGGGTCGTTGAGCTCCATGCGGCCCTTGTCGAAATACTGCACCAACCGCGTACCGCCGGCCGCCTGAGCATACGGCTCCCGCAGCGCCCCGAAGGGCACCGGCGTTCCCCAGAGCCAGCCTCTGGAGGCGTTGCCACTGGCCACATCGGCATCCGTGCGTTGCCACAGCGCGCGGAAGGCCGGGTCGGCAAACCCCTGGCTGTCGAGCGGCACGCTGGGGGTGACCGGCGCCGCGGTCAGACCAGACGACGACTGCGTGGTCGTCGGCATCGGGGTCATCATCGGTACGGCGCCTGCCTGCGGCTGGCTGCAGGCCGTCAGGCTGAGCGCCAGGAGGCCCGCCGCCAGTGCCCAGCGAATCGTCCAGCGTCTGTGGGTTCCGGCCATCGGTTCACGCTCCGTCGTCGGTGTAGCCGTTGCGCGGCCCGGTGCTGGCCACCGGAAACGCGGAC
>DATKQH010000131.1:0-11323 GCA_035532775.1 Streptosporangiaceae bacterium | reverse complement strand
CCCGGACGCAGGCCGCCGACCTGATCGCGGCGTGGGTAGCGGAGCACAGTTAAGGACTGTCCGGGCTGGTCGCAGGGTAGTCTCGACTCTCATGACTGACCCGAAGCGCGTTCTGGTCACCGGGGGAGCCGGTTTCGTAGGTGCGACGCTAGTCCGCCAGCTAGTGGACGGCGGGCACTCAGTCAGGGTGCTCGACAACTACACGACCGGGGACCCGGCGCATCTGGCCGGCGTGGACGCCGAGCTTGTCGAGGGCGACATCCGTGACGACGCGGCACTCGGCGACGCCCTGGACGGCATGCAGGCGGTCATCCATCTCGCCGCCGCCGGCTCGGTCATCAAGTCGATCGAGGATCCGGCCACCAACTTCGACGTCAACGTGCTCGGCACATTCCGCGTGCTCGACGCGGCGCGGCGCGCCGGGGTGGAGCGGACCGTGCAAGCATCGACCGGAGGCGCGCTCATCGGCGACGCCACGCCGCCGGTCGACGAGCGATCGCTGCCGAAGCCGATCTCGCCGTACGGGGCGAGCAAGCTCGCCGGCGAAGGCTACGCGTACGCCTTCTCCCAGTGCTACGGCCTGCGCACGGTCGCGCTTCGGTTCGCGAACGTGTACGGCCCGTGGAGCGCCAGGAAACAGGGCGCGATGAACATGTTCTTCCAGGCCATCCACCGCGGCGAGCCGATGGTGATCTACGGCGACGGCACGTCGTCGCGCGACTACACCCACGTCGCCGACATCGCGACCGGCCTGCGGCTGGCCCTGGAGCGCGACGTACCCGGCGGCACGGTCCTGCATATCGCCTCTGGCGTCGAGACCACCGTGGCCGAGCTGGCCGACCTGTGCCGTACCGCCGCCGGAGCGCCAGATCACCCGGTGGAGTACCGGCCAGGGCGCACCGGCGAGGTGGACCGGAACTTCGCGTTCTACGATCTCGCGACGGAGCTGCTCGGGTACGTGCCGACCATCAAGCGCGAGGACGGCATCCGCAGCACCTGGCAGTGGTACACCGAGTCGGTCTTCGCCTCCGCCGCGCCGGTCGCCGCGAGCTAACGACCTAGCCGACACCGCTGCCGAGGCAGAACAGCGCCGCCGCCGAGCTGACCAGACCCCGCCCCCGCGGCCTATTCTTCTGGTGTGCGGAAAGAGGGCGAGCCGCGGCAGACAGCCAGGCCCGCGTATCCGATCGCCTCGGTCGGCAACGCGCTGCGGCTGCTGACGCTCTTCCGCGAGCAGACCAGGGTCCGGCTGTCTGAGGCCAGCGAGCACCTCGGCGTCGCCCACTCGACCGCGCACCGGCTGCTCGCCATGCTCGCCTATCACGGCTTCGTGCGGCAGGAACGCGACTCGCACGCCTACGTCGCGGGCCGTGCGCAGCGCGAGTCGAGGAGTACCGCGCGGCCGGCGTCGACGAGCCGGTCCTGTTCCCGATGCCGGCGACATCGACGCCGTGCGCCAGATCTACGCCCCCGACGCCTTGATTCCGGGCTGCCGGGATTTACCGGCCGAGGCCCACGCCGCCGTTCGGGGACAGGATCTGGCCGGTCATCCAGCCGCCGTCGGGGCCGAGCAGCCAGGCGATCAGGGACGCGCCCTGTTTCCCGGCCGCCGCCGGCCGGCAAGCTCGCCGACCGGGCGAACCGCGCTCAGCGCCCGGCCGGACGTAGCGCACCATTACCTGCCCGGTGTCGTCGTCGAAAACGTCCTGCGGCGAGAAGCCCGTCCCCTCGGCGACCCCGCGGGACGCGTGATTGTCCGGCGCCACGTGCGCCACATGCGCCTCGAGGCGCGTCACGCCGATTGCCACTCCGCCGCCCACTGCCGGCAGGCAGCCAGGACGCCCTCCTCGGTGGAACGCTCCGGCCACCAGCCGAACCGCCGCGCGGTCTCCTCGTCCTCGCCGGCCAGGTGCGCCTGCACATCCTCGGCCCGGTGCCCGGTCAGGATCACCACCTGGTCGGTCAGCGTCGGCACGGGCGTTGCCCAGGGCGTTACGCCGTCATCATCAGGCAGCCGATGTGAGGTACGCGCGCGGCGACGTGCGGAGCGAGGTCTCCAGCACGGCCTGCCTTCGGCGCGGGTCCATCAGGTTCACGCCTATCACGGCCAGGTCCTCGGGGCCGGGAGTCAGGACGGTGACCTTGATGCCCGCCGCGCGCAGCGCCTTGACGTCGCGCAGCAGCGCGAAGGTGAACAGCTGCCGCACCCGGCGTTCGATCCGCAGGTGCGGCGCGTACCGGCGGTCGGCCACGAGGCTGGCCATCGGGGCGAGCACGCACACCTCATCGATTCGCTCCCTGGCGATGAGTCCCAGCGAGGTCGCCGACCGGACGCCGCCGTCGACGTAGCGGCGGCCGTCGATGAGGACCGGCTCGTACCAGCCAGGTACCGAGCAGGAGGCGATGACGGCGTCGGCCAGCCCGGCCGTCGGTGCGCCGGGACGGCCGAACACGACGCGCTCGCCTGTGTCGTAGTCAACGGCGACCACCCAGGTCTGCCCGCGCTCGACCCAGTGCGGCGCGGTCGCGCACGACGCCGCCCGTGAGTGCAGCAGGTGAACCATCGCGTGCAGGCCGACATGGCTCTCCCGGCCGACCGGAAGCCAGGCGCTGGCACTGACCGTCGGATGGATCCGGTGCGGTGCCCTGAGCGCGGACGCCATCAGCCGGGGTGATCCGAACTTCAGTCTCGGCGGTCTCGGCCACGGGCCGCCGTTCACGTCGCCGACTTCGGCTAGCGCGCCGATCGGCTCGCCGCGCTGGTGGGCCACCATCTCCTCGATGCTGACGCCGCACCGCAGGGCGGCGACCAGGACGCTGCCGGCGCTGGTGCCGAGCATAAGGTCGACGTCGCCGAGCGGTGCCTGGAGCAGGTCCTCCGCGGCCGACAGCGCACCGGTCATCCAGGCCGCGCCGAGCACCCCGCCGGCCCCGAGAACGAGGGCCCGCCGGGGGCGATGGCGCACTGGATGGCGCACCGGGAGTGTTGTAACCATGACCGTCTGCCCAGGATCGACGCACCGGGAACCGATGCCTGCCTCCCCGCCCAGTAAACGCTCATAACGCTTTATACGCCACTTCGCTGCCTGCCGTGTACTAGTGAGTAACATCAGCTTCCCCCCCGGCGCGACTGCTTAATCAGCGTTCAGGCGGCGCCAGCGCCCGGACCCCCGCGATGAACAGGTCGATCCCGAACTTGTAGTGGAAGTCAGGGCCGTCCCCGCAGGAGGTCATCGGAACCGCGGCCTCGACCAGGCGGGGGTAGCGGTCGGGCGGGAGCGACGCCAGCTCGATCTGCTTGCGCCGCTGAATCTCGGCGCGCTCCGGCTCGGTCAGGCCAGCGTCGTTGAAGCCGGGCTCGCTCATGACCAGCGTCAGGCCGGTCCACAGGGCGGACCTGGCGATCTCGCTCGCGTGCTCGGGATCGAACCCGGCGGTCCGCAGGATCTCCAGGGTCTTCTCCGTGGCCTGCCAGTGCGACGGGCCGAGCTTCTCGCTGCCCATCAGCAACGTGGACGCCGATGAGTGCGAGCGGAGCACGTCGATCAGGGACTCGAGCATGGCGCGCAGCTGAGCGGGCCAGTCGGCGGCCGGGTCCACGTCGGTGCGGATCTCGTCCCAGATCCGGTCGGCCAGGCCCGCCATCAGCTCTTCCTTGCTGCGGAAATGCCAGTACAGGGCCATCGGCGTGACGCCGACCTCGGTCGCGAGCCGCCTGATCGTCAGGGCGTTGACACCGTCATTGTCAGCGAGCGCCAGTGCGTGGTCCACCACAGCCGATCTGCTCAGCTTGGCCCGCTCGCCTTCGCCTGCCTTGACTGGTGCCATCACTTGAGAACTATACGCCGTACAGTCAAGACTAGGAAGCGTACAACGCATAGGAGTGTCGTATAGGTACGGCGTATAGAGACGTCGTACGGTCACCGTGAAGGAGCGAGCTGATGACCAGACGCTGGTGGACCCTCCTGGCGGTTGCTCTCGCCACATTCATGATGTACCTCGACAACAATGTGACGAACGTCCCGACCATCCAGCGCAGCCTGCACCTGTCGATCGCGGGCCCGGAGTGGGTGGTCAGCAGCTACGTCCCGGTCTTCGCCGGGCTGCTGCTGGCCGGCGGCAGGATCGCCGACGTCTACGGACGGCGCAGGCTCTTCTTCGCCGGGACGATCGTGTTCACGCTCTCCTCGCTGGCCGCCGGGCTGGCCGGCCGCGGTGACGTGCTGATCGGGGCCCGGGTGGTGCAGGGGCTGGGCGCCGCCTTCCTCGTGCCGACCACGCTGGCGATCATCATGGCGACCTTCCGCGACGCGCGGGAACGCACGGCCGCGATCGGGATCTGGACCGCGATCGGGGCCATGGCACTGGCCTTCGGCCCGCTTGTCGGCGGCTTCATCAGCCAGCACCTGCACTGGGGCTGGATCTTCTTCATCAACGTGCCGGTCGGCATCATCGCGCTCGCGATCGCCGCCTTCACCATGGACGAGTCGCGGGACACGACGGCGCGGCGCAGGCTCGACCTGCCTGGCATGGCGACGTCGTCGATCACCCTGCTCACGCTGACCTACGCGCTCATCGAGGGCCACAACAAGGGCTGGACCTCAGCGATTGTCCTCGGCTCATTCGCTCTCGCCGCGGTCGCGGCGGCGGCGTTCGTCGCGGTCGAGTCGCGGACCGAGAGCCCGATGGTCGAGATGACGCTGTTCCGCTCCCGCGCGTTCAGCGGCGGTACGGCCACGATGATGCTGTGGGCGTTCGGCATCTTCGGCATCTACTTCTTCACCTCCATCTACCTGCAGGACATCCTGGGCTTCTCGCCGACCAACAACACCTGCGGCATCGTTGCCGGCCTGGGCGTGACGCGGCGCGGAACGTGTGCGCAGGCACTCCGGGGGTGACCGTACGTGATCATCAGAGTCGCGCCGGTATCCTGGTGGCTGAGCCGGGGCCGTTCTCCCGCTCAGCAGACAAATCGCGCTCCGACTGGCAACGATGCCGGGCGCTCGCGGACCGCTCCGACTCCTAAGCCGGGATACCCGATGATCTATAACTTCAGCGCGGGCCCCGCTGCCCTGCCCGCGCCGGTGCTCAGGCAGGCCCAGGAAGAGCTTCCCGACTGGCACGGCACCGGCATGAGCGTGATGGAGATGAGCCATCGCGGCCGCGATTTCGTGCACATCGCCGAGTCGGCCGAGGCCAGCCTGCGCGACCTGATGGGAGTACCGGACGACTACCGGGTCCTGTTCCTCCAGGGCGGCGCCACCGGCCAGTTCGCCGCCATCCCGATGAACCTCGCGCAGCAAGACAGCGCCGCCGACTACGTGATCACCGGCATGTGGGGAAAGCGCGCCCACAGCGAGGGCAGCAGGTACCTCGACCGGGTCAACGTGGCGGCCAGTGCCAGCCCGAGCACCTACGTGCCGCCCGAGAGCGACTGGCAGCTGACCCCGGATGCCGACTACGTGCACATCACGCTGAACGAGACCATCCAGGGCGTCCGCTTCGCCCAGGTGCCGCACGTCGCTGTCCCGCTCGTCGCCGACGTCAGCTCGATCATCCTGAGCGAGCCGATCGACGTCAGCGACTTCGGGGTGCTCTACGCCGGCGCCCAGAAGAACATCGGCCCGTCCGGCCTGGTCGTCGTGATCGTGCGCGAGGACCTGCTCGGCCGGGCCCGGGCCAGCACGCCGCAGGTATGGAACTGGTTCGAGAACGCGAAGTCCGGTTCCATGATCAACACTCCGCCGACGTTCGCCTGGTACATCGCCGGGCTGGTCTTCCGCTGGGTCGCCGACCAGGGCGGCGTGCCGGCCATGGCGGAGATCAACAGGCGCAAGGCAGCCAAGCTGTACAGCGCCATCGATCAGTCCGGCTTCTACGCCAACCCGGTCGCCCCGGCCAACAGGTCGCTGATGAACGTGCCGTTCACCGTGGCACAACCCGACCTGGAGCCCGTGTTCCTCGCCGAGGCCAGATCGGCGGGGCTGGTGAACCTCGAGGGCCACCGCGCCGTCGGGGGCATGCGGGCAAGCATCTACAACGCGATGCCGGAGGCCGGAGTGGATGCCCTCATCGATTTCATGAAGGAGTTCGAGGCCAGGCATGGGTAAGTTCCAGGTACGCACCTACGACGCGATCTCGCCGGTGGGGCTGCGGCGATTCAGTTCCGACTACGCGGTCGCGCCCGACGCCGAGCAGCCCGACGCGATCATGCTGCGCTCTTTTAATTTGCATAACGAACCCGTCGGCGAGACTGTCCTGGCCATCGGGCGGGCCGGCGCTGGCGTCAATAACATCCCCGTCGACGAGCTGACCGGGCGCGGCGTGGTGGTGTTCAACGCACCGGGCGCGAACGCGAACTCTGTCAAGGAACTCGTCGTCGGCGGGATGCTCCTCGCCGCCCGTAACCTGCCGGCCGCGCTCGCCTACGCCAAGGCGCTGCCGCCGAAGGACATGAAGAAGGCCGTCGAGCGGGGCAAGAAGCAGTTTGCCGGGCACGAGATCAGCGGCGGCACGCTCGGCGTGATCGGGCTCGGCGCGATCGGCTACCGGGTCGCGAACACGGCCGTCGACCTCGGCATGCGGGTGCTCGGCTATGACCCCGGGGTCAAGGAGCAGCACGCGTCCGAGCTGTCCGCGCAGGTGCACCGGGTCAACAACCTGGAGCGGCTGCTCGCGGAGAGCGACTTCGTGACGCTGCACGTCCCGCTGACCGAATCGACCAGGGAACTGCTCGACGAGCGCCGGCTCGCCCTGATGCCGCACGGCGCTGTGCTGCTGAACTTCGCCCGCGACGAGCTTGTCGACGAGCGCGCGCTGGTCGCGGCGCTCGATGCGGGCGAGCTCCGCGGCTACGTGACCGACTTCCCGAACCCGACCGTGTACGCCCACGACAAGGTCATCGTGCTGCCGCACCTCGGCGCGAGCACGAGCAGCGCCGAGGACAACTGCGCGGTCATGGTCGCCGACGAGCTCCAGGACTTCCTGGAGAACGGGAACATCAGGTACTCGGTGAACTTCCCCGCCGTGTCGCTGCCGCGCCGCGGTTTCCGGCGGCTGACGCTGGCGCACAAGAACACGCCCGGCGTGATCGCCGAGTTCGCCCGCGTGATCAGCGGCGCCGGGATCAACGTCGTCGAGATGATCAACGACTGCCGTGGCGACAACGCCTACAGCATCATGGAGCTGGAGGCCGACGAGCTACCCGCTGCCGTCATCGAGCAGCTCCAGCGGATGCCGCAGCTGCTGCGGCTGCGGATACTCGGCGAGCCGTCCTGACCGGTCGTGTTACGCAGCCCTGTGTTACGGAGCACGGGCCTGTCTCGTCTCCTTAGTAACGCAGAGGAGGCGTCAGGAGAGTTTTCGTCGCAGGGGCGACCGGAGTCGTCGGACGGCAGCTTGTGCCGCAGCTGATCGCGGCCGGCCACCAGATCACGGCCACGACCAGGAGCGCGGGGAAGGCCGCCGGGCTGCGGGCCGCCGGCGCGGACGTGGCCGTCGTCGACGGGCTCGACGCGATGGCGGTCGGCGACCCGCGAGAACTGGCGCCGCGCCGCCGAACGCACGCTCGCTCAGGTAGCCCGCGGCGACCTCGACACCGTGGTCGCCCGTAAGTATTCGGAAGTCCTGTGGTCGGGCTGCGAGTAACATTCAGGCCATTCAGCAGCGTGATGCTGGGGCAGGGGTGATCACCAGGCCGCCGCGCGACGCGGCCGTGGCTGCCGAGGTCAGTTGATATCGAACTCGTTACCCTCCGGATCTGTCATCGCGACCCCATAGTGGTCGAGCCCTTCTTGGTACAAGATGCCAGCAATGGTGGCGCCCAGGCCGGCTAGCCGGCTGGCCTCAGCGTCGACTCGCTGCCTGCGAGTCTCGATCGGGACCGTCCGCCCGCCGCCGGCGTGGATATCGAGGTGCAGCCGGTTCTTGACGGCCTTGGTCTCGGGGACTACCTGGAACCAGATGCGCGGCCCGTGGCCCTCCGGGTCGAAGATCCTGTCCGCCCCGATATCCAGGTCCTCCTCGGGCACCCCGAGGTCGCGGTAGTAGTCGTCCCAGGTAGGAAAACCAGCCGGGGGCGGCTCAAGCTCATAGCCCAGCGCGGCAGCCCAGAAGCGGGCAAGCCGGTCCGGGTCGGCGCAGTCGACCACTAGCTGGAAGCGGACAGGCATCGGTTTCCTTCCAGGCCGCACGGGCAGGCTCCGCCAGCTTGCCAGATAACGTGCAGCGCTGCCCCGGCAAGCCAGCATCATCCGGAACCCATGCGGCTAGGTGCCCGCGGAGGCGCGGGCTGCGACACGCCGGCATGTGCTGCGTGATTTGCGGCTGCTGAGGGTGTTTGCTGTGCTGCGTGGCGGTTGCGGCCGACGTTGTCCCGGACACGGAGAGCGCTGGGGCGCGCTCCGGGGACGGGCTGGCTGCGGCGCTGGAGGAGAACGCGCGGCTGCGGGCGGAGAACGCGGAGCTGCGAGTGGCGCTGGCGCAGGTTCTCGCGCGTGATGCGGAGCGGGACGCCGAGCTGGACAAGCTGCGGGCTGATCTCGCGGTCTTGCAGCCGATGCTGTTCGGGCGGTCGTCGGAACGGTCGCGCCCGGACCCGCCGGCCGGTGCCGGCGGTGCCGCCGGCGGGCAGGGTGCCGGGACGGGCACGGGGAGGAAGCGCGGCCCGGGGGCACGGGCGGGGCGGCGGGATTACTCGCACCTGCCGCGGTTCGGGGTGTTCTGGGATTTTCCCGGGGGCGGGTACTGCTGCCCGGATTGCGGGGAGCCGTTCACGCTGCTGGGGGATCAGGCCGGGGCGCTGCTGGCCCCGGTCGCGGAGGCGATCACGCAGCGGTCGCGGGGATCGTGGCACCTGCACGCGGACGAGACGACGTGGCGGGTCTTCGCGCCGCGGGACGGGAGCGGCCCGGCGAAGTGGTGGCTGTGGGTGTTCACCGGCCCGGACACCGTGTGCCTCGTCATGGACCCGACGAGATCCGGGGCAGTCCTGGCGCGGCACGCCGGCATCGACGGGGAAACCGGGCAGCTCACGGCGGACGAGGACGGCGGGCCGCGGCGGCTGGTGATCTCCAGCGACTTCTACGCCGTTTACCAGTCCGCGGGGAAGAAGGCCGACGGCATGGTGGACCTGTACTGCTGGGCGCATATCCGCAGGTATTTCGTGCGGGCCAGGGACGCGGACCCCGCCCGGCTGACGTACCGGACGCAGGCGTGGCCGGACCGGATCAAGGCCCTGTACGCCGCCCATGATGAGCTCACGGCCGCGTGGGACGGCGCCGCTGCCCCCGCACCCCAGGACAAGACGGCCGCCGCCCGGCTCGGCGACGCGTACGCCGCCTGGGACGAGGCGATCGGCGCGATCGGCCAGACGCGCAAGAAGCAGATGACCGCCCCCGGCCTGCAGGAGCCGGCGAGGAAGGCCCTCGCCACCCTGGACCGGGAATGGGACGGGCTGACCGCGCACCGGGACTACCCGATGATCGGCCTCGATAACAACGCCGCCGAGAGAATGATCCGCGGCCCCGTCGTGACCAGGAAGAACGCCGGGGGCTCCCGCAACGGGGACACCGCCCGGAACGCCGCCGTGATCCGGACCGTCACCGCGACCGCCCAGATGGCCGGCCTGAACCTCCTGACCTGGCTCACCGCCTACCTCGACGAATGCGGCCGCAACGGCGGGAAACCCCTAATGGGGGTTACCGGGTCACTCCGAGCGGGGCTGACAGGCTCGTGCGGGAGACTCGGTTCCGGTAGCCGCCGGCTGGTGAGCACTCCGTTGCCCCCGGGCCTTGAGCCCTGTGGTGAGACCGTGCCCCCGCTGGTGGCCGGGAGGATAGACCGCTGATGGGGTGGCGTGCCCGGCTCCGGTGAGCCGTGAGCACTGTATCCATTAGGGCGCTGGTGGTTCTCCCGCAGGCTGCCGAACGTGACCGATTCGAGCCGGGAGAGAGAGCGCGGATTTGCTGTTCATCGGAGATGACCGGGCTGAGGACCATCACGACGTGTGCCTGCAGGACGCCGAGGGGCGGGTGCTGGCAGCCCGGCGGCTGCCCGAGGGGGTGGCCGGGATCACCCGGCTGCATGAGCTGATCGCCTCTCACCTGGACGGAGATGACCCGGGGCAGGTGCTGCTGGCCATCGAGACCGACCGCGGGCCGTGGGTGCGGGCCCTGGTGGCGGCGGGCTACCGGGTATTCGGTGTCAACCCGAAGCAGGCGGCGCGGCACCGGGAGACGGTGGCGGTGTCGGGCAAGAAGGACGACACCTTCGACGCGGCCGCGCTGTCGGACATGGTCCGTACCCGCCGTCATCAGCTGCGGGAGGTGGCGGCTGACAGTGACGAGGCCGGGGCGGTCAAGGTCGCCGCCAGGGCCCATCAGAAGCTGGTATGGGAACGGACCCGGCACGCGCTGCGGCTGCGCTCAGCGCTGCGGGAGTACTTCCCGGCCGCGCTGGCTGCCTACGCGCCGCTGACGCTGACCGGGGCAACCCTGGAGCTGCTGGCCAGGGCACCCGGCCCGGCCTCGGCGGGCAGGCTGACGGTCCCGCAGATCACCGCGGCGCTCAAGCGCGCCCGCCGCCATGACGTGGCTGGCAAGGCCCGGCAGATCCAGGCCGCGCTGCGCGAGCCACAGCTGGGCCAGAGCGAGATCGTCACCGAGGCGTACGCGGCCAGCGTGACAGCAGCCGCCGCCGTGATCACCGTGCTGAACGAGCAGATCAAGAAGATGGAAGCCACGGTGGAGTCGCTTTTTCGACGCCACCCTGATGCCGGGCTCTACCTCAGCCAGCCCGGCATCGGGGTGATCACCGGCGCCCGGATGCTCGGCGAGTTCGGTGACGCGCCCGGCCGGCACGCCGACGCCAAAGCACGCCGCAGCTACGCCGGCACCTCGCCGCTGACCATCGCCTCGGGCAAGCGCAAGACCGTGCATGCCCGGTACATCCACAACGACAACCTGGTCAGCGCACTGCACGACCAGGCGTTCGCGGCGATCAGCGCATCACCCGGCGCGCGGGCCTACTACGACGACCTGAAAGCACGCGAGATCGACCACACCGACGCGCTGCGCCGAGTCGCCAACCGCATGGCCGGCATCCTGCACGGCTGCCTCAAAACCGGCACCGCCTACGACGAGGACACCGCCTGGGGCCACCGCAGCCAGCCAGCTGCCGCATAGGCCCTGCCCGGCCACCTAGCCGCCCGCTGCGCTCAGGCAGCGACCACCGGGCGGCCGTCTCAGCATGCCCGCACGATTCATGATCAGCAAAGAATCTCGCGGCCGCCACTTGACAAGAAAAGCCATGGGGTGTCTCACCG
>DATKQH010000130.1:0-6071 GCA_035532775.1 Streptosporangiaceae bacterium | reverse complement strand
ATTTTCTTGCGGTATTTCTCTTAGTTGTGATTGTGTTTACACATTTATGGATAAGTACAAAGTTCGTTCGGCAACTTCGCTTCTCCATGGCTCCATCGCAGTTCGAACTCTACGTTATGATAGTACTCTTACTAATAGATTATCTCATTACAGCATTTGTTCCTCAGATTATCGCAGGTACCATAATCTCGTCAATCTATAATCATGTCGCCCAGCTTCAATGAGGTCGAGGCTGAGGGTGGCGTCGCTGCAATGGGATAACTCCAAGGCCTGGTTGCTCTGGGCTATCGAGATACATAGGTTATTCGGATGTCCTGTACCTCCGTAGCCTTGCCTCGGACAACTGATGGGTTTACTCCATACCCAACCGCTCCCCCGACAACGAGTGGCACGAGACCAACCGCTACCACCTTGGTCTTCACCCCAGCGCAGATGAAGAGTTCCTGCCCTTGGGTAACGTCAACCTCCATCGAGGCAGAGTACACTCCACTTTGGACATGGGTGTAGGGCATTGAAATAGGATTGCCTGTTGGACGTTTCACTTGACTGGCAAATAGTGTGTCTTGCTCTAAATTGTATCCGCTGGGGTTCGAACTCCACACAAGTAGGTCGACCCATGATTGAAACGAGGCGACGCCGGTGTACCTAATGGGGAGAAGCCACAGCGCCTCGTTGCCAACCACGGTGACGGCAGTATCGATTCTGATCCGCCCAGTCACCGGCGCCGTGTATTCTACCCCGACTCCCGCCCGGGCCAATGCATTAGCTCCCGGCGACCAGGCTCGCGCTTGGAGTCCTAAGTCACCTGTCTGGATGTCGCTTGTGGCAGATGCAGCGCCAGATCCGTCCACGTTAGAGTAGTTGCAGTTGGCATAGCCACTCTTCGCAGTCACGAAGTCGTAGGGAGCTCCTCGTACCACCGGAGGTGGCGCGATGGTCACCGTCACGTTCGACACGTTATTCTCTGGGTTGGGATCGGCCTCGTTAGCGGTCACACTGGCGGTGTTGGTGACCGTGCCCATCGCGCTCGCGGTGACCACGAGCGTCAGCTTCGTGCTCGCGCTGTTCGCGAGGTTGCCCACCGCACAGGTGATCGTTGCCGTGCCGCCGCAGGTGGGGCTCGAGGCGGACGAGTCGTAGCTCACGCCGGCCGGGAGTGAGTCCGTCACCGCGACACCAGTCGCACCGTCTGGCCCATTATTCGCGACGGTGAGCGTATAGGTGAGCTTGCTACCCACAACAACCGGGTTCGGGGCGGCCGTCATCGTGAGCGCGAGGTCGGCGCCATTGACATACGTGAACTGGTCGACGCTCGTGAGCGCACTCGTCCCGCCCGGTGTAGTGACCGTCACGTCGACCGTTCCAGCCGCATGCGCTGGGCTCGTCGCCGTGATCTGCGTGTCGGAGTCAACGTTGTAGGTGGCTGGTGTGCCGCCGAAAGACACGGCAGTAGCACCGGTGAAGGCAGAACCGGTGATGGTCACGGGCGTGCCGCCAGTTATAGGGCCGTCCTTCGGGACGATCGTGGTGATGGCTGGTATCGGAGTTGAGGGCGTGGCAACAATCTGCACTACGAGGTCATTGAAGTCCTGGTCACCAGAATAGCTGTCGTTCCACGAGATCCCCCAGGTGCCATTACCCTGGTCTTGCACGTGCGCGTGGGACGAGTCCGTCGAGAGGTAGGTCGTCTCTGGGCTACAGTAAAAAGAGGTCGGGTGAGGCGTAAACCAGAAGACGAGGCTCGTGCCTGCTGGGAACGCGCTCGAGGTCCACGTCTGGCCGATCTCCGTGTGGGTGTCCGGGAAGATGGTCTGGTTGATCGGAGACTCGATGCCGAACGAGGAGTTGCAGACAGCGCTTTCGCTCACGGCTGTGACCGTGATCGTCGCAGCAGTGGATAGCACGATGTCTCCGGTGGCGGCAAGCGCCGATGGGGCCTGGCCGGGAGTCGCCACCGCGGCAAGCTGCAGGAGCAACACCACGACAGCAAGGACTGACCACCGCCGCAACGATCGGTGCGCCATCACGATCCCCCTCCCCCGGCTCTTATCGCGATCAAGCGTCCCCTATCGCGCTACTGCACCGACTTCACTACCAGGTTCTTGAATTGCCAGTCCAGCGGCGCGTCCTGGTTATTGGACACCGCGAACCCGATCGCTCCCTGCGAGTTGGCCCCGATGTCGGCGGAGCCAATCAGGTGATCATTGACGTAGAACCAGAACAGGTCGCCCTTCGCGACGACCTTAAGCGTGTTCCAGGAGGTCACCGGGTTCGTTCCCGGCCGGACGGCTCGGTCGAAGAGGGTCTCGTCATACGGTGTGACGTGATCCACGACCGTCTGGCCGGAGCCGAGCAGACAAAGCTCGATGTAATCCCGGCTAGTACTCGCAAAGTGCGCGCGGACATCCAGACAAGCGCTACTCGGGTTGTCGGCGCTGGAGAACTGGACGTCGACACTCACGCTCGCATCACCGACGTCGGTCTGCTTGCTCGCCGTGGCGGCCCAGCCGCCGTCATTCTGGAATCCCGAAGCGCGAATGTCCTGCACGCCAGTGGTCACCGACGTCGTGGCAAGGCCACCCTTGTACAGCCCCAGGTCTGTCAAGGTGGATTGATAGGTCACGCTGCCCTCGCCCGGTGCCGCTCCGATGGTCGACAAGTGCTGGAACGTCACCGATGTGTGGCGGCCATCGGGTAGATTGAGGCCCACGGTGTATTGCCCGGCCGGTGTCGACGGGCTCATGTACACGTACAGGCAGTTTCCGGTCTGGAAGTGTCCGAGAGTCGCGCCAGCCGGCAGCGTCACTGCTTGATTGACGTCGAGGCTGTCCAGGTTGATGCCCGTCACGTTGAACACGTACGGAATGGACCCTTCCGGCGCCCCGGGCACGGAGTTCGGTTCCAGACGCGCGTGGAAGGTCATCCCAAATGGGTCCGACGCCACGCTCCAACTGTCCAGCGTACACGTTTGCGGATGGTCAGGGAACGTCCCACCGTTCGTCTGCGGTGGGTTGGTGAACACGTCCCAGCTCCAGGCCGAGGTGCCATCCAAGGCGTTGCTGAAGTGATCCACGACTCCGTTGACCACGCGGTTGTCGTACAATCGATCGGTGCTCGTTCGGTTCCAGCGTGCGCTCCCGCCCCAGAAATTCCCCGAATCGTGGAAGTAGAAGAAATCGCTCTCGGGTCGGGTGTCGATCGGCGTTCCGGTAGCGGCGTCGCCGGCGAATATGGTGGCCGTTCCGGCGGTCTGATCCCACCAGACGCCATCCTGCCCATGGAAGACGCGGCATTGTGTCTCCCGGTAGGCGAGCGTCACGTGCTTGCCATAGAATTGATCGACCTGTGGGTCGGTACCCGTCCAGTTGCCGTTGCTACAGCTGTGGACCTCGGCGGGGGTGGTGGCCAGATCAACCATGGGCATCGTCACCTGCTGCAGCTGCTGGTAGCGCCAGGTGTAGTAGTGCAGCCCGACGTTGCCCGCCTCGACCTGCCACCCTGCCGGATTACTCGGCGTGTACGTCAGCACGCGGCGCTCGAATACCTGCACCAGCACCTGCTTCTGCACACCCCCTACCAGCACCCGCGTCCAGTACGCCTCCGTCAGCGGGTACCCCGTGGCGTAGAACGGGTTCTGGAACAGGTTGCCGTTCCCCGCCTGCCCGTTCTGCTCCACCGGCCCCGTGCTGGTCATGAACGCCCAGAACACCGACGCCACCGTGTGCTTGGTCGGCGCTCCCACGTCCTGTGCCGTCACGTTGTCGCTCGAGAGCGACGGGTCCGTCCCCACATTCCCCGCCCGGTCCACCGTCTGCGTCAGTACCCACCCGCTGGGGATCGGCGCGTTACCCATCAGACCGTTGAACGTGGCGTAGGTCGGTCCGTTCGGGTCGTTGGCGTCCCCCGCCACGTTGACCTGCGCCGGCGGGTACTGCTCGAAGGTGTTGTCCCCCAGCTGCATGGTGCCGGTGATCAGTTCCTTTGCGAGGAGTCCGTTGGTGACGTACCAGATCGAGCTCTGGTCGCCCTCGGGGTGCGTGATCTCCATGCGCGTCTTGTCGAAGTACTGCACCAGCCGCCAGCCGGTCGACGAGTCCCAGTAGGGCTCGACCAGCGCCGGGCTGTCCGGACTCGGTCCCCACATCCAGGTGCGACTCGCCTGGCCGGCGGCCACCGGCTGGTCGGTGTAGGCCCAGGTGCTCTGGAAGTGCGGGCTGGCCAGCGCCGTGTCGGCGCGCGCGGCTGGCGCGGCCGCCACCAGCGGCAGCAGGGCCAGGACCAGTCCGACGGCGAATACGACCGAGGCACGACGCCAGCGCAGGTTATCTTCCACCGGGGTCCCCTTCCCGACCAGCCCCACCTACCCCACGACTCGCTCACGGTTCGACTGGAGCCGCGCTCGGCGCACTCGCCGCGTCGCACGGCAGCGAGCATCGCGTTTTGCCGGTTATGGATCCGGGGAATCCGGCGCACATCCCGCGTCGAGGACGCGGCGCTGCACCCGCCAGCCTTGCCCCCGCGCTACGCTAGCAGACGTCCGCGCGCGGCGAACATGACGTGGCGAAACTGGGACACAATGGAACGGTGTGGAACACCGTGACCGCCGCGTGGGTCAGGGGTGAGCAAGACTGACGCGGGCCAGGGCCAGGGCCTCGGAGGTGGTCAACGCCCGACCGTCGGCGAAGGACGCGGCGAAGGCTGGCTCACCGACCATCGCGACGATCACGGCGATCTCACGCCGGTACACCGCCTCAACCGCCGGAGGCAGTGCCGTCCGGCTGGCGTCACGCATGCCCTGCGCCGCACCGCACAGCCGCGCCGCCCGCAGGCCGTCGCCGCGACGGTGGGCGAGCGCCGCGCAGCCGAGCACGGTCAAGGCCAGGTTCCCCTGGTCCGCGATCTCCTCATGGATCTGCAGCGACTCGGCGTAGGCGTTGGCTGCCTCGTCGAGCCGCCCGGCGAAGCAGAGCGCCGTGCCCAGGTAGTACATCCCGCTCCCCAGGACGATGGTCTTGCCAGTAGCCCGCAAGCGCGCCACCGCTTCCTGGAGCACGGGCACCGCCGCCGCCACATCGCCGCTGAGCAGCAGGTATAGCCCACGGTCCCGCAGCGCGCGGGCCAGGCCGGGTTCGTCCTGTGCGCGGCGGTAGAGCTCCTCCGCCTCGTCCAGGTACGGCCCGGCTGCCTCCCGGTCCCCGAAGACGAAGCAGGCCACGCCCAGGTCGCTCAGCGCGCGGGCCAGCCCCGTCTCATTGCCTACCCGCCGCCAAGCGTCCACGGCTGCCGCGTACCACGTCACCGCGTCCGCCCCCGCGCTGAGCATGGCACACCAGCCCAACTGCCGCGCGACGACTGCCCGTCCCCGGTCGTCCCCCAGCTGCTCCCAGAGCGCCAGGGCCTCCCGTCCGTACGCCTCGCCCTGCTGGAAGGCGCTCTGGATCGAGGTGAGGATGCAGGCCCCGCTCAGGAGGGATGCCCGCTGCCCGGGTGCCAGCCCCTGCGCGCGCGCCAGGGCGGTCTCCAGCCAGCGCCGGCCCTCCGTCACCCGCAGGTACTCGTGCCAGTAGGGCCAGAGCGCCGCGGCCAGCCGTCCCAGTAACGCCGGGTCGCCGCGCGTCTCGGCCCAGACCAGCGCCGCCCGGACGTTGTCCAGGTCCGCATCGACCCGCTCGTACCAGTCGTCCGGCCGCGCCTCGGGCACGTACGGCGGCCCGGCCTCCGCCAGCGCCAGGACTTCCCGGGCGTGACGCTCCCGCAGCGACGCCGTCTCCCCCGTCGCCGCGAGGCGTTCGAGCCCATCCTCCCGGATCGTCTCGAGCATGCGGTAGCGGACGCGGCCGCGGGGTGACGTGCTCCGCGCGATCAGGTTGACGTCGACCAGCGTCGCCAGGTGGTCGCCCGTCGTCTCGGCAGGGGCCGCCTCGGTCGCGCAGACGGCCGCGGCGGACTCCGCGGTCCAGCCGCCGGCAAAGACGCTCAGCCGGACCAGGAGGGTCCGTGCCGCCTCCGGCAGGAGCGCCAGGCTCCAGGCGATGGTCGCACGGAGCGTCTGCTGCCGCGCGGGCACGTCA
>DATKQH010000129.1:0-5232 GCA_035532775.1 Streptosporangiaceae bacterium | reverse complement strand
GCCGCGTCAGGCGGCGCTGGCTGGGGGGCTGTGGCTGTGCAGGGTGCGGTGGCCGTCGGGGCTGGTGGCGGTGGTGGTGCCGTCGGCGTTCAGCGCGATGGTCCAGCCCCAGCGGTGGACGAGGATGAGGTGGTGGAAGCTGCACAAGAGCAGGAGGTTCGTCAGCTTCGTGGCGCCGCCCTGGCTGCGCGGGACGATGTGGTGGACCTGGCACGCGGCGGGCGGCTGGTCGCAGCCGGGCGCGGCGCAGTGCCGGTCGCGGGTGATCACCGCGCGGCGCAGGTGCGCGGGGATGGTGTCGGTGACGGCGCCGACGTCGAGCGGGAGGCTGATCGAGGCGGCGGGCCCGGTCAGGGCGCCGGTGCGGAGCCAGGACGCGATTCCGGTCGGTCCGGACAGCAGGGCGATGGCGTTGTGCAGGATCAGGTCGCGGGCGGCGGCGCGGGCGAGCCCGGCGCGGCCGTCCTGGCCGCTGACGCTGGTGTCCGGCCCGCCGCTGGTGCCGTTACCGGGCCCGGCGCCGCCGCGGTCGTGGCTGGGCCTGCCGCAGGGCGGGTGATGCGGGTCGTCCCCGGTCCAGGGGCCGGGGGTGCGGGCGAGCTGGGCGGCGAGGCGGCTGAGCAGGTCGTGGTCGATGCGGCCGGTGACGACCGGGGCGAGGGCGGCGTCGCAGTCATCGCCGGGTCCGGCGGCCGGTCCGGGCAGTACCGGGCCGTCCGGCCCAGGTCCGGGCCAGGACGGACCTGGGCCGGACGGGCCGGATACGGGCGGCTCGCCGGGCTGGCTGGGCGGACGGTCGCGATAGCCCGCGCCGCGCAGGAGGTCGTCGAGGGTGAGGTAGAGGTGGAGCCGGGCGGGCTGGCCGGCCCGGCCGGGCAGGCCGCCGGCGGCCAGGAGCCGGCGGCACGCTTCGTCCAGGGCGTCGTGGCGGCGCTGGGCGGCGGTCCGGGTGTCCTCCGGGCCGGCTTTCTTCCCCAGCGCGTCCAGGACGGCCTGCAGGGCGGCGGCGCACCGGCCGGTCAGCTCGCCGTGCAGCTTCCCCGCCCCGCCGAGGGTGGTGGCCAGCCGCAGCGCCCGGTCCGCGAACCCCCCGTCGTCGTCGCGGTCGGGGCGGGCGGTCCGGCGCCGGATCTCCTCGGCCAGCTCCGCCAGGCCGGGCAGGTCAGCGCCGCCGGCGGCGGCGGCCAGCAGGATCACGTCCGCGTCCCCCCGGCAGTCCGCCGGCAGCAGGTCAGTCCAGTCGGCGATCTGCCGGGCCCACGACACCGAGATCGCCCCGCCGGCCAGCGCGTGCGCGATCGCCGGATGGGCGGCCAGCGACCGCATCGACGCCAGCGCGCCGCCCGCCGCCGGGCGGGTGACGCGGGTCTGCCACGTCAGCCACGTCCGCGGCGATCCCTGCCCGTCGTCCTCGCAGCTGCCCTGCGCGGCGAACGCGGCCAGCACCCGGGCCCGGGCCGCCGTATGGATCGACAGCGCGGTCTCCAGGCCCCGCAGGCACTCCGCCTGCACGCTGCCCGGCATCGACGCGGCGTCAGCCCCGGCGAGCCACCCCAGGCCCGCCAGCACCATCCCCACCGCCTCACCCGCCGACGTAACGGAGACGCCGGCGCCGGACGAGGGAAACGGCCCGGACGGCAACGACGCGGAAACGGGGCGGGGGGCAGCGATGCGGCCGGCCGCCGGCGACGCGGTCGCGCCGGCTGGCGGCGCCCCGCCCGCACCGGAGCCACCACGACCGGACAGGGAGTCGCTCAAGCTGGCCCGGCCCGGCTTGGCGGCCGGGCCTACCTGGTCGGCGGGGGCCAAGGGAACGGCCGCGTCGGCACCGCTCACCGGCCCGAGCAGCGGCGCGAACCACTGCCCTGGTGAGGCCGCTCCGGACGTGCCCGGTGTTCCGGCCGCGCCGGGCTGGCCGGAAGGATCGCTGGGGGGCTGGCGGCTGGGAACGGACACCGGGACATCACCTCCTCGCGGAACAGCAGGTAGCTTGCTGGTGGTGGTCGAGCGGTAGTGGATCTCTGGCACTGTGCGCGCGCAGGCTCAGGCCGGTCGTTCGACCGCATCAAGTGGAGGGCCACTCAGCCGGGAAACGGCTCCCGCGAAGGGAGGTCTACATTCTCAGGGCATTAGCTACGCTGATCCCGGTGACGCCATCTCTCTCGAACTTGTATTCGTATCCTAGCACCTACCGACGACATTCTTTGGCCCGGACACGCCGACGACGAGCACGCTGACAGCTCGCTTCCGGTGGGCGATCATGGACACGCCCGCTATGCATCTGACCAGCCTCGACTCAGAACTAGCCTCGGCTCAGAACCTGCCTCGACTCAGCGGCGTTTCCTCTTCTTGCCGCTCGATCTCCGGCTTGCGCCGCGGCCTGGCTACAGCGGCCGCTAGATAGGCCATGCGCGATGATCGCCATGACGTAAGCCGAGTCTGTCCGCCTTCCTCCGCTCAGCAGTCGGACCGGGCACTCAAGCTTGGTGTCGGCCGGCAGCCAGGGGGCAGCCTCACGGTTCATGTCGTTCTATCCCAGACCCCTCGATCTCCGGGCCACGGCCAACCGGACCTGCGGGCGCCTGGTCCATCAACTTCGGTGCGATGCGACACTTGATGCCAGTCATGCCGCCACGCCCGCGCCCATACATCCTGGTCGTCAACGGACGCAAGGTACGCCAGCCGGTCTTCGTGATCGGTGCGCCGCACTCCGGAGCCGACCTGTTCACGCGTGCGCTCAAGCGGACACCGGGATTCCACTTCACCGTCGGCCAGCCCAGCGTCCTCAGCGTGGCGATCGCGTTCGCCCGCACGCCCTCGATCCAGGAAGGCCGCGGCGAGGCGGCGGCCACCGTCCTGCGCGACGCCTACGCGCAGGGCTGGCAGGTCACTCCCCGTGCCTGCATGACGTGCCGCCCTGAATGCCAGCGCGCGGCGGGCCGGTCGGCGGGTGGCGGGTCGGCCGCGGGCACCTGCGTCGACGAGCAGGAGATCAACAGGTACGGCGACGCGAGCCCGGCCCTGATCTACTGCGCCGAGGCCCTGGTGGACGCGTTTCCAGATGCCCGGATCGTCCAGATTGTCAGGGACGGCCGCGCCGTCTCGGCCGCGATGCTGTCCGACCCTGAGGAACTTGGCTTCTTCAGGCGTGGCGTGGCCAACGTCGAGAGCGAGTTCCCCAACCCGTTCTTTGGCGTCGAGACCGAGACCGACGCCGCGGCATGGCCGACACTGTCGGCGGCCGGGAAGTGCGCGATGCGCTGGCGCGGTGCCGTGCACAAGATGGCGCGACTGCGCAGCAGCCTCGAGGCCGAGCAGCTGACGACGTTCCGCTACGAACAGGTCGTCAAGGAGCCCCAGCAGACGGCCGCGGCGCTGTCCGAGTTCATCGAGGCCAAGGTAGCTAAGTTCGAGATCCCGCAGGCCCAGCAGGAGATCGATTCCTGGCGGCGGCTGCTGAACCCGGCCCAGCTCGCCGAGATCGACAAGGTCGCCGGCCAGCAACTCCGCCGGGTGGGCTACGGCAACTAACTCCGGCTAGCCAGCCCGGAGCGTCGCGCGCCGTGAGGTCTGGCCCTCGTGATCCTCCAAGTTGAGCGCGGCCAGGATCAGCGGCACGTGGCTGAACGCCTGCGGGCTATTGCCGACCTGACGGTTATAGCGCGGGTCGTACTCCTCGCTCAGCAGCCCGAGATCGCTGCGCAGCGCGAGCAGCCGCTCGAACAAGGCCGCGGCCTCGTCCACCTCGCCGATCAGGTGCAGCGCGTTGACCATCCAGAAGCTGCAGGCCAGGAAGGCTCCTTCACCGCCAGGCAGGCCGTCTACCGGGTGAGTGCCGGGGCCTGGCTCTGGCTGGGAGTAGCGCAGCAGCAGGCCGTCGCGGGTTAGCTCGCGCCTGATCGCGTGGATCGTGGACACCATCCTGGCATCCGTGGGAGGCAGGAACCCGACCTCGGCCATCATCAGGACGGCGGCATCGAGCGACCCGCTGCCGTAGTACTGGGTGAAGGTTCCCCGGCTCGCGTCATAGCCCTTCTCGCACACCTGAGCGTGGATCTCGTCCCTGACTTTGCGCCACCGCGCGAGGGTCGACTCGGATGTGACGCTCAGGCCGGTCTCGGCCATCTTGATCCGGCGGTCGAACGCGACCCAGGCCATCACCTTGGAGTGGACGAAGTGCTGCGGGCCGCCGCGCACCTCCCAGATGCCTTCGTCCGGCTGGGTCCAGTGCGCCTCCAGAAAGGCGAGCAGCTTGTCAATGAGGCTGGTCGAGTGCCGGTCGAAGCTGAGGCCGGCCTGCCGGCCGAGCATGATGGTGTCCACGACCTCGCCGTACACGTCGAGCTGAACCTGGCGGACCGCGTTGTTGCCGATCCTGACCGGAGCGGAGCCTTCGTAACCGGACAGCCAGTCGACGGTCCACTCGGTCAGCCTGCGCTCGCCGGCCACCCCGTACATGATCTGGACGTCTTCAGCGGTCCCGGCCACGGCGCGGCCTAGCCAGTGCCGCCAGGCCGCCGCCTCGTCGGAGTAACCGGTCCGCAGGAGAGCCTCGAGGACGATGGTCGCGTCCCGGAGCCAGCAGTACCGGTAGTCCCAGTTCCTGACCCCGCCGAGATCCTCGGGCAGGGACGTCGTTGGCGCGGCGACGATGCCGCCGGTTGGCTCGTAGGTGAGGGCCTTGATGGTGATCAGCGACCGGACCACCGCATCTCGGTACTTGCCGTGGTAGCTGCACCGCGACACCCAGTCGACCCAGAACTCGCTGGCCAGGCTGAGCGCTTCGTCGGCGTCGATGCTGGGCGGCGGATCCTCTCGCTGGGACGGTGACCAGCTCAGTACGAACGGCACCCGCTCGCCGGCCCGGACGACAAAGCTGGCGCGGTGGGCGAGTTCGTGCCCGACGAGCTTGACGGGCGTCCTGACCCATACCGAGTCGGGACCTGCGGCGGCCCAGACAGCCCCGTCGACCCGGCGCAGCCACGGCACGATCCGCCCGTAGCCGAAACGCAGCCTGAGCACGCACTCCATCTCCACGGCTCCGGACACGCCTTCGACGATCCTGACCAGCGCCGGGGCGGACTCCGAGCGGGGTGGCATGAAGTCGATCACCCGCAGCGTGCCGCCGGCGGTCTGCCACTGCGTCTCGAGGATCAGCGTGTCCTTCCGGTAGCGCCGGCTGACCTGGCCGGCCCTGGACCGCGGCCCCTCCTGGGCGGTGGGGTTCAGCCG
>DATKQH010000128.1:0-4013 GCA_035532775.1 Streptosporangiaceae bacterium | reverse complement strand
CCGCGACCGCCCAGGAGGATCTTCTCGGCCAGCGGCTCGATGACCACCTCGGCCAGGCCGGAGGCTGCGAGCAGGGACCGGATCCGCGCCGGGTCGGCCAGGGCGAACATGCCCGGCGAGCCGGGCGGGCCCAGGTCCGGCAGCGGCACGTGCTTGGCCAGGGCCAGGCCCGGCACGGCTATGAACGGGCTGGCGGACAGGTCCGGCCAGCACACGAAGGCCAGGCGGCCTCCGGGCGCCAGCGCGTCGGCCAGGTTCAGGAAGGCAGCTTCGGGGTTGTCGAAGAACATGACCCCGAAACGGCTGATGACATCGCCGAGCTCCTCGCCGAGCGTCGCCGCGACCGCGCCGGCGATGCCCCGCACCCCCGTCGCGATGGCGCCAGCCACCGCGAGGGCGCCTCGGCGCTCACGCCGTCGTCGATCGCGTCGTCGAGCAGGCCGAGCAGTGACGGCGACGGAACGCAGTACTCATCCGCGGCGCGCTCGATGACGACGCCCAGGCCGATGAGCTCACCGATGCGGTCAGCCGGCAGGCAGGACACGGCGGCCCGGTCCAGGACGACCGGCGCCTCCTCGGCCCGGTGAATGAAGTCAGCGTGGTCGATGTCATGACCCATCTGGTCCCGTACGAAGCGCAGCCCGGCCAGTATCCCCTCGATCTGTCGGAGCTCCGCGGGAAGGTGGCCTGCCAGCACGGCGTCGTAGACCGACGGGTGATAGCGCACTAGCGTGCCGTCGACGATGGTGACCCACCACACCGCCTCGCTGATCATCGCGATCGCACGCGCCCGGCCGTGCTCGCGGCGCGGCTCGAAGACGGTGCCGCAATGCTCGCAGTTCATGCCATATCCTACCCTGCTATGTTACGCGTGACGCCCGTACCTGGGGCGCGTCAAGTGCTGCCGCGACGGGCTGTTCGTGCTGTTGTGGATCACCGTCCGTTCACCTGTCGTTCATGTTGGCGTCGGCTCTGTGTTGCCTGAGTCCGATAGGAAGGGGAGATGCGGCGGGCGTAGCGCCCGGGCGTAGGCGTCGGGGGGATGCCGTGACTGAGACCCGGTCCACGGACCTGATCGCAGCGCTGGACGAGGTGTCGCTGAGCAGGTTCCATCTGCGGGCGGTCGTGGTGTCGGGGATGGGGTTCTTCACCGACGCCTATGACCTGTTCATCATCGGGATTGCCTCGACGCTGATCGCCAGGGAGTGGGACCTGAGTGCGGGCAGGCTTGCCCTGGTCAACAGCACGATGCTCGCGGCGGCTTGCATCGGGGCGTTTGTGTTCGGGCGCTTTGCCGACATGTCGGGGCGTAAGCGCGTGTACTGGCTGGTTGCGGTGATCATGGTCGTGGGGGCGCTGGGGTCGGCGCTTGCGCCCTCGTTCTGGGTGCTGATCGCGTTCCGGTTCCTGCTGGGGTTCGGCGTTGGCGGGGACTACCCGGTCAGCGCGGTGCTGATGAGCGAGTACGCCAACCGGAAGGACCGGGGCAAGCTGGTGGGGATGGTGTTCGGCACCCAGGCGCTCGGGCTGATCGTCGGGCCATTGATCGCGCTGGCCCTGCTCGGCGCCGGGGCCAGCAATGATGTGGCGTGGCGGGTGATGCTTGCCCTGGGGGCGGTGCCTGCGGCCGCGGTGATCTACCTGCGCCGGAAGATGCCGGAATCGCCGCGCTATCAGATCCAGGTGCAGCGGAAGGCGGCTGAGGCGGCGAGCCAGATCTCGCAGTTCACCAGCGGGCAAGTCAGCGGCGAGGGGTCCGCTGGGACGGGCCGCGAGATGAGGTTGCGGGCTTTCCTGACCAGCCGCCGGTACCTCATCATGCTGGCTGGCACGGCGGGCACCTGGTTCCTGCTCGACTACGCCTACTACGGCAACACGATCTCGACGCCGCAGATCCTTGGCCTTATCTCGCCCGGCGCCTCGACGATGACCAAGATCGCCCTCCAGCTGGCCATCTTCTCGGTCGCGGCGGTGCCCGGATATGTGCTGGCCATCGCCCGGCTGGACCGGATCGGGCACCGGCGGCTGCAACTGGCCGGGTTCGCGGTGATGGCGCTCTGCTTCGCCGTCATTGCGCTTGTGCCGGGCATGACTACCATGGTGGTCCCGTTCCTGCTGGTGTACGGGGTGAGCTACTTCTTCACCGAGTTCGGGCCGAACATGACGACGTTCGTCCTGCCCAGCGAGCTGTATCCGGTGACTATGCGCGCTACGGGTCACGGGATCTCGGCCGGCGTGGGCAAGCTCGGGGCGTTCATCGGGGTCTTCCTGTTCCCGCTGCTGCAGACCTCCCTGGGACTGCGCGGCACGCTGCTGCTCACGGCCGGGGTATCCGTGCTCGGGCTGGCGCTCACCCTAGTGCTGCCGGAGCCGGCCGGGCGCAGCCTGGAAGATATGGACGGCAGCACGCGGGAAGTCGGCGTGCCGCCCCGCCGGGTCGCCGATCAGACATCAGCGCACTGAGGACCGTGTCCGAGCAAACGCTGCGCTGCCCACGCACTTATGACTGCCGATCACCCGGAACTTCCCTGTTCTCGCCTCGCCGCACCCCGCCACCCCGGGTCGGGTGGCAACTGTTACCGCCTTTCCGTGACGCAGCTTCGCTGCGACGGGCATCCCGCCTGGCGCCAGCACCTGGCTCCCGTGAACCAGTCGGTTGCTGGGCTGATTGCCCCGGTCTGATCGGCAATGTGTCCTTGGGTCAGTTAGCCGTCAGCTAACCGGCCCGCCGACCTGACACCAACCGTAGGGCTGGGTGGGTGCGCCACCGATGATGCTTAGGTGATAATTGGGGCCAGGATTCCGGAATCGGGCGAGTCTAAGCGGGAGATTGTGTGCGGAGTTTCGGCGAACTTGAGGCCGCCATCATGGACCGGGTCTGGCTGGCGGGGCGGCCGGTGCTGGTGCGCGAGGTCTGGGCGGGCTTGCGGCCGGAGCGCGAGCCTGCCTATAACACGGTGCTAACGGTAGTGGAGATCCTCTACCGCAAGGGCTGGCTGGAGCGCGAGAAGGACGGCCGTGCGTACCGGTACCGGGCGACGGCGACCCGAGAGGACTACATAGCCGGCTTGATGGGCGAGGCGCTGGAGGCCAGCCCGGACCGGACCGCGGCGCTGCGCAGCTTTGTGGGGCGCATCGATCCGGCTGTTGCGTCGTCGCGCCCGCCCGGTGGGCGCGCGGCGAGAATCTGCTGACGATCCAGGCCGCCGGGTCCGGCTGGGCCGCGGGACGACGTCGCTGGATGTCCCCTGGCCGCCTGCCGCCGGCGGTTTCCTGCTGCGCCGCGCCCTCGCCGCGATGCGGCAGGTCCGGGCGATGACGGTGTACGAGCAGGTCACTGGCAATACCGCGCTCGGCCGCGGCGAGACGCACCCGATCGGCATCAGCGGGCGCCAGTTCCTCGCGGGCGAGCCCTACGCAGGCGGCATAGCGCCGGTGGCCGACCTGGCGACAGGCAGCGGGGGGCAGCAGATCCTGCTGCTCGGGTTCCCCGGCGACAGCGTCTGGGCGCAGCTAACCCTCGGCACTCCTGATGCGCCCGACCGACTCGCCCACGAGATCCTGGTCGGCTCCGACCACCTGATCAGCCGCGGCTTCGCCTATTCCGACAAGGCGGGAGGTGGGCCGTGACCCGCCGGGCCCGGCTGAGGCTCTCCGCCGTCCTGTTCCCGCGTGGCCAGCCGCGGGAGGCGGCGGCGGCGGCCAAAGCCCGGGGATGGGCCAGTACAGCCGGATATTGTGGCTCGAGTTGTGGATCGGCGCCGGGTTCGTCACCGCGCTGACCCAGACCGGAGACGGCGGCCTGGTCTTCATGCTGTCCACCAGCCAGTCCGAGGCGCCCGGACCGCTGCGGTCCCTGGATGCCGCCGAGTTCCGCTTGCTCACGGTCGGGAACGCGACCATCCTCCGGGGTGGCGTGCCTGGCCGTCGGGTTCACGGTCTTCCTCGGCGTGCTGCCACGCCTGTCCCTGTCGCTGAGCGCGCTGATCGCCCTGGCGGGGTGGGTGGCCATG
>DATKQH010000127.1:0-17985 GCA_035532775.1 Streptosporangiaceae bacterium | reverse complement strand
CCTACATGCCGGCCAACATGTGGACCAACCACGCGCGGATCCACCAGTACCAGGGCGGGCACCTGGAAACGCACGGCGGCGCCACCATCGACATCGACAGTGACCAGCTGGACGTCAGCCTCAGCGGGACGGTCGCGCCCGCCCGTCGCCCCCGCTACCGGATCGCTGTCGCGATCAACAGCAACGGCACGGCCGAATGGTTCGCCCGGTCAGCCGGCCACGCGCTGGCGCACTCCTGGCAGCAGCCCGTCGGCAGCCTGACCTGGTCGGCGATACACACTGTCGGCCGGTCGCCGACGACCATCGCGAGCAACCCGTCGGCCGTCGCGCAGGCGGACGGCCGGCTGACCGTGTTCGCCCGCGATGGCGCCGGCCAGATCGAGCATGCCTGGCAGCAGCCAGGCTTCCCGAACGACTGGGAGTGGGGGACCCCGCTGCCAGCGCCGCAGCAGGCGCGCCCCGGGACCGACCCGGCCGCGGTACTGCTGCCACGGCACGACGTCGCGCTCTACCTGACGACCGCCGGCGGCAGCGTCGCTGCGACCCGGCAACAGCGGCCGGACCAGAACGCGCACTGGACGGCCTGGCGGAACATCGGCGGGAACTGCGCAAGCTCGCCCGTGCCGGTGGTTTCCGGCCGTGGCGTGGACGTGTTCTGCATCACGGCGGGCCGGACCGCGGCCGCGGACCGCTGGAATGGCAGTACGTGGAGCGGCTGGATCACGCTGCCGGACAGCCCGGCCAGCCTGAGCGGGGTGCCGGCGGTCGTCGTCGACGGTGCTGGCCAGGTCGAGTTCTTCGCCGCGACGACGGCTGGCGGCCTGGACGATGCCTGGCTGACCGGGGTGAACGGTGCCTGGATGTGGGGCAGTCCGCTGGCCGGGCCGGGTTCGACGTCGGGCGCTGGCACGAAGATCAGCGGATCGCCGTCCGCGGCGACCTGGCCATCCGGGAACGTCGTCGTCTACACCAGGCTGCCGCACGGCCAGGTCGGGTACGTCCGCCACGAGGGCCCGGCCGGCTCGGCGGACTGGTCGGGCTGGTCGTCGATCGTCGCGGTGCCGGGCGGACGAGTGCTGGGCAGCCCGGCGGGCTGGCTGAACTCGTCAGGGGCAGCCGGGGCAGCGGTTCTCGACGGCCAGCTGAACCTCGCGGTGGCCAGTAACTCGGGCAGCGGCTGGTCGGCGTGGACCGAGATCGGCGACGGCTTCTAGCGGTTCGCCTTGAGAGGTCGGCGGTTTCCGGAAGGGCCGGACTAGCCGACCGCGAGGAAGATCGCGAGGATGATCGCGACGACCACGATCGCTCCCACCGCGAGGATGACCGGCCGCTTCGAGCCGCTGCCGGTCGTCTCGCCCGCCCAGGGCTGCTCGGGCCAGGCGCCGCCGGTTCCGTTCTCGTCGGGCCCGCGGTCCTGGCTCGACACGAAGGCCTTGAACTCTGCCGTGCTCGCCGAGAGGTCCGGGGCAGCGCGGAACTCCCCGGTCGTGGTCGGCAGATCATGACGGGCATAGCTGTCGTCGTGCTCGGACATGCCCCGACTTTAGCCGATCCACCGCGGCGCAAGCGCCTGATCAGCATAGATTCCTTCGTATTGGCTCAGTAGCTGAGCTCGGGCAGCGCGTCAGGGCGGTCGACCAGCCTGGAGAGCACGATCGAGCTCCTGGTCCTGACCACGAAGGGTTCGGCGCTGATCCGCTCGACTACCTGCTCGAAGTGCCGCATGTCCGCCGCCCTGATGTGCAGCAGCGCGTCGGCGTCGCCTGTGACCGTGCACGCGCTGACCACCTCGGGATGCTTACCCGTGGCGACGGCGATGTCCGCGGGCGAGGTCCGGCCGCGGCAGAACAGCTCGACGTAGGCCTCCGTGGTCCAGCCCAGCTCACCAGGGCTCAGCCGGGCCGAGAAACCGGTAATGGCGCCGGCCGCCCGGAGCCGGTCGACCCGGCGCTTGACCGCCGGGGCCGACAGCCCGACCACCGCGCCGATCTCGGCGTAGCTGGCCCTCGCGTCCTGAACCAGGGCGTGCAGGATCCGCCGGTCCAGCTCATCGTGGGACATCGGACTCATCCGCCCTCATCGTGTTCTCGCCTGCGTCACGAGCGCGGACCGCAGTGCCGTCAGCTCAGCGCAGGTTACTCCGTGGCCGGCCAGATAGCCCGTGATGCTGCCGCCGTGCTGCCTGGCCCCGTGCTGCCTGGCCCTGGCGAGCACGCGCAGCATCAGCTCGGGCGGGCTGGCGAGCAGAGCGGCGGTCAGCCGACCGCCGAGACCGGTGCCCTCCTGCACCCGGCCGATCGCGGGCGTGTGCTGCGGATCCAGGTACAGGCTGCTCAGCGCGTAGTCCGCGGCGATGATCTGATCGGGCACGCCGACCGCCGCGAGCGCGAACGCCACCACGATGCCGGTCCTGTCCTTGCCGGCGGTGCAGTGCACCAGGCCCGGGAGGCCGCCCGGCCTGGCCAGTGCGCGGATCGCCGCCGCGATCGCGGTGCCGCGCTGGTCGACGATGAAGTCGTAGATCTCGGCCAGGTCGGGCGGCAGCGCATCAAGGTTGTCGCCGGTCAGCGAGATGTGCAAGGTGAGGGCGCCGCCAGCGGCGAGGTCGTCGACCGGGCTCGGCGCGATCTGCGTCTCCGCCCTGGTCCTCAGGTCAAGCACGGTCCGCAGGTCGAGTGTGCCGAGCTTGCGGGCAGCTCCCCGGCCCAGACGGTGCAGCCCGTCGGAGCGGAACAGCCGCCGCCAGGCGGTGACGCGGCCGTCCGCGGTGGGATAGCCGCCAGCGTCGCGGAAGTTCAGCGTCCCCGGCACCGGAAGGTGGCGGCGGGGGGCTGCGCCGATGACCTGTATCAGCCCGGCCAGCCCGGCCAGGTCGTCCGTCCTGGCCTGCGTCAGATCCTCGGGACGAGATCCCGCCATGGCGTCGCCTACCTTCGGTGGTCCGACAGCGCTACAGCAGGCTATCTGGCCGGTTGCCTCTGCTACCCGCTGCGGGTAGCTCGCGGGCAGCACGCGGGCAGCACGCGGGTGGTCCGCGCGGTGACGCTAAGGTCGGACTCCGGAGGACTGCGATGACGCGAATAGGTAATTTGTACGGCCCTGATGCGACCTTCCTCGGCGTGCCGAGCGCCGACCTGTCCGATCCGCCATCCTGGGCGGGGACGGACATCATGATCATCGGAGCGCCGTTCGACGGCGGCACCTCGCACCGGCCAGGCGCCAGGTTCGGCCCGCAGGCCATCAGGTTCACCGACTACCTGCCGCACGACGGCTCCCGGCCGCACCTGGCACTGGGGGTCGATCCGCTGGCCGAGCTCAAGGTGGCCGACGCCGGCGACATCGAGATGCCGTCGGGGGACACCGAGTTGTCACTGCGCCGGCTGGAAGAGGCCGTTCAGGCGGCCGCCACGGCCGGCGCGATCCCGGTGATACTCGGCGGCGACCACACGATCGCGCTTCCCGACGCCACCGGGGTCGCCCGGCATGTCGGCTGGGGCAGGCTCTCGATGATCCACTTCGACGCTCACGCCGACACCGGCAACACCCAGTTCGGATCGCTGTACGGACACGGCACCCCGATGCGCAGGCTGATCGAGTCGGGCGCGGTCCGCGGTGATCGGTTCCTGCAGATCGGCCTGCGCGGCTACTGGCCAGAGCCAGAGACGCTGGACTGGATGGCCGATCAGCACATGCGCAGTTACGAGATGACCGAGATCGTCACGCGTGGTCTCGACGAGTGCCTGACCGAGGCGTTCGCCATCGCGCTAGACGAGTGCGACAGCGTCTTCCTCTCCGTCGACGTCGACGTGGTGGATCCCGGCCTGGCCCCGGGGACCGGGACGCCGGAGCCCGGCGGCCTGTCGAGCAGGCAGCTCCTGGACGCGGTCCGCCGGATCGCGATGGAACTCCCGCTGGCCGGGATGGATGTCGTCGAGGTCGCGCCGCCGTACGATCACGCGGAGGTAACTGCCTTCCTGGCCAACCGGGTCGTGCTCGAGGCGCTGTCCGGCATCGCCTGGCGGCGCCGGAGCGCCGCGGGGCAGTCTCCGCGCGAGCCGCACTGGCCCTTGCTCCGCGGACGCGGCGGCCCTGATGGACGACAGGGTTGATGATTCTGCTGCCGGAATCCAGCCCGATCTATAGTTGAGAGCATGCTGGATGCGACCAGGCTCCGCGTGCTCGTCGCGATCGCGAGGCACGGGTCGGTTACGGCCGCAGCCCAGGCGCTGAACTACGCGCAGCCGTCCATCAGCCACCATATGGCCAGGCTGGAGTCGGAAACCGGCGCGAAGCTGATGGAGCGTGCGGGCCGCGGAATTCGGCTCACGGAGGCTGGCCAGCTACTCGCCGAGCGCGCCGAGGAGATCCTTGGCCGGCTCGACGCGGCCGAGGCAGAACTGGCCGCGCATGTCGGTCTCAGGCAGCAGAAGATCAGGCTGGCCGCCTTCGGATCAGCGCTCGGCACCCTGGCCGCGACCGCCGGGTCGGCGCTTCGCGCCGAGCGGGCCGGAGCCGACATCTCGCTCGCTCAGGCCGAGCCGGCCGACGCGCTGCGGATGCTCAGGGTCGGCGAGGTCGACGTGGCGCTGGTCTTCAGGTATCTGCACGGAGCCGATGCGCACGGCGCGGACGCGCCTGGGGCCGACTCGCCTGGGGCCGACGCGCACGGCGCGGACGCGCACGGGGCCGACACGCACCGGGCCGACACGCACCGGGCCGATTCGCACCGGACCGATTCGCACCGGACCGATTCGGCTGTGGCGGACCCCGTGACTGAATCTCCCGGGCCACAACCGCCCGCGGCGGGAACGCCGGCGACAGAACCACCAACGGCAGACCCGCCCGCGGCGGGAACGCCAGTGACAGAACCGCTCGTACCAGAGCCACCAGTGGCGGGAACGCCGGTCGCCTCGGCCTTCGGATCGGACGGGGCGGCGAGCGTCGATGATCTGCACTACCAGCCCCTCCTTGACGAGCCCGTGTACCTGATCACCCGCGGTGGGCCCGGCACCCCGAGCGCCCCCGGCGTCCGAGCCCGGAAGGACGGCAGCCCGCCGACGGCGCCGCCCGGCGGACTTGCGGACTATGCCGGCCACCGCTGGATCGCCGGGTGCGAGCGGTGCCAGGACGTCTTGTACCGGCTGTGCCGCGCGGCGGGTTTCAGCCCCGATGTCGCCGTGACCACGGACGACTACGTCGCCGCGCAGGCTCTGGTCGCCGCTGGCCTCGGTATCGCGATCTTGCCGGGGCTGGCCCTGCGGGCCGTGCGCCATCCGGGAATCACGGCCACCGAGCTGCCCGGTATCCGCAGGCAGATCCTCGCCGTAACCTACGGCGGCCCGGCCGACCGGCCCGCGGCCACGGCCACGGCCATGCTCGCCGAGCTGGCGAAAGCAGCCGACCGATTCCGCGCCGATACCGCTGCCCAGGCCGCCAGCGACCGCCCGCGAGTCACTACTCGATAGCGCCTGCAAGTCATTGCCTGATACCCCAGCGACGGCCCGCGACCCACTGCCTCGGACCACCGGCGAGTGCCCCGGCGTGCCGGGTCCGGCCGGATGAATGGCACATCCATCATTGATTTCCGGGATGAATGTGCCATTCATCCGACGCGCGAAGGCTGAAGCCGCCGGGCAGGCCGAAGCCACCGGCGACGTCGGCTAGATCGCCGCGGCTCGGTCAGCCCAGTACGGGTCGCGAAGCCGGCGCTTGAGCAGCTTCCCGCTTGGATCGCGGGGCAGCTCGGCGACGAAGTCGATGGACTTGGGCCACTTCATCTTGGCCAGCCGGCCTTCGAGCGACGCGAGGATCTCGGCAGCGAGCTCGTCGGACGGCTCGATCCCGTCGGCCGGCTGCACGACCGCCTTGACCTGCTCGCCCCATTCCTCGTCCGGAATGCCGAAGACCGCGACGTCGGCGACCTTGGGATTGGTGACGATCTCGGCCTCGATCTCGGCCGGGTAGATGTTCGCGCCGCCCGAGATGATCACGTCCGACTTCCTGTCGCAGAGGAACAGGAAGCCGTCGGAATCGAGGAAGCCGATGTCGCCCACGGTGAAGTAGCCCCGGAGCCGGTTCGCCGCCGTCTTCTCAGGATCGCCCTTGTACTCGAACTCCAGCCCCATCCGCATGTAGACGGTGCCGGGAACGCCCTCCGGGCATGGCTCGCCGTTGTCGTCCGCGACCATGACCTCGCTCATCGGCCATGCCTTGCCGACCGTGCCAGGTCGCTCGAGCCATTCGGCCGGCGTGACGATCGTGCCGCCGCCCTCCGTGGCCGCGTAGTACTCGTAGATGCAAGGCCCCCACCAGTCGAGCATCGCGTGCTTGATCGGCACCGGGCACGGCGCCGCCGCGTGGATCAGCCAGCGCATCGAGGAGACGTCGTACTTCGCCCTGATCTCCTCGGGCAGCGACAGCATCCGCTTGAACTGGGTGGGAACCATGTGCGTGTTCGTGACCCGGTACCGCTGTACCAGGCCGAGGGCGCGCTCGGCGTTCCACGCGTCCATGCAGACCAGGGTGTGGCCGAACTGGAGCGCGCTGCCGCCGAAGATGGTGACGGCGGTGTGGTAGTTCGGCGAGGTCACCAGATGCACGTTCGGCGGGCCGGTGATGCCGAAGAACTGCAGCAGGCCGGTCAGCAGGTCCGCGGACACATCAGGATCGAGCCCCGACAGCGCGCGCCTGACGCCCTTCGGGCGCCCCGTCGTGCCAGAGGTGTAGTGCATCGCGGCGCCCGCCGTCCGGTCCTGCGGCATGGCGGACGGCTGCCCGGCCCGCAGGTCATCGACGTTGGTGAACCCGGGAACCGACCCGTAGCCGAACCGCGCGCTGGCTGGCACCCCGGCCAGGTCCGCCGCCGCCCGGCCCGCGTCGGTGAAGCGCTCGTGCACGAAGAACGCCTTCGACTCGGTGTCGCCGACGATGTAGCCGATCTCGGGGGCCGTGAAATGCCAGTTGATCGGGGTGTAATACCACCCGGCCTGCAAGGCGGCCAGGCATAGTTCCTGCGGCGCGATCCCGTTCGGCACCAGGGCCGTGATCCCGTCGCCCTCGCGCAGGCCCGTAGCCCGCAGCGCGTGGACTAGCTGGTTGACGCGGCCGAGCAGGTCACCGGCCTTGTGCTCGGTACCGTCGGGTTCCACCACCGCAATCCAGTCCGGATCGGATTGCGCACGCTCCCAGAACCCCACCAGCCGCCTCCGATCCGGACCGAGCAGACCTGCCGTTGGCTACGCGGACGCCCCGACCGTCTCGTCGTCGTCCTCGTACTCATCATCCTCATCCCTGGCGCGGCTGAGCACCAGTCCGACCACGAGCAGGATGATGCCGAGCAAGCCAGCAACAATCGGGACGATGACGTTCAGCACGCCGATCTCGGACCTGCCGCTGTTATCGGTACTGACGCCGGAGGCGATACTCGCTGGCGTCGTCTTGAAGTTCGCGGCGAGCAGGACCAGGCGGGTGGTTCCCGTGCTGTCCTGCAGTGTCTGCTTGATGTTCTGCACCACGGACAGCGGCACGCCGGTCACCGGGTCCACGTAGTACGTCTCCTGGGCGCTGTAGAACTCGGGCAGCGTCACCTCGCTAGCGGTCATGCCGACGAGCGAGCCAGGCAGCGACTCCGTGCCGACCTGCGTGGCCGGTATGTTCGCGACGAACACGTACGTCGAGACGCCACTGGTCGTCGCGGTGCCCTGGTAGTGGTACGTGACCGGCTTCAGCAGCGTGGTGTCGAAGACCTTGTAGTCCTGCTTCTTGGTGCCCAGCGGGAACAGGCTGCCCTGAGCGGTGACGCCGGCGAGGTTCACGGACTTGCCGTTGACCGAGTTGCCGCTCCACGGGACCAGGACGCCGGTCTTGCGGTCGAAAGCGAACGTGTTTCCCTGGGCCGGGATCGAGACGGCTGTGTGGTGCGTGACGTCCTCGATCGCCGTATATGTCAGCCAGACTGCCACGTTGGAACTGCCGACCGACTTGGCCGCCGCGACATCGCCCTTGGTGGTGCTGGTGGCCTGCAGCGTCAGGCCCGACTCTTCGGTGACGAACTTCGGGCTGAAGTAACTTGCGTTGGTCGCCTGGAGCGTGGTCTTGCTGAACTCGTTGAGCGGGAACTTGACCGCCTGCCCCGGGATGAAGAACTTGGACAGGAGCGCGAAAACGATGAGGAAGACTCCCAGACCGGTCAGTACCGACCAGACGACGCGGCGCATGGGCCCTCCTGGGGATTGGCGTTCAAATCTGTCGGCTAGCGGGGATTGTGCAAGTTTTGACGTATGATACTGATACAAGACTGGTGGTGTCACTACGACTTCGGACACGCGATCGTAACAACCCGATGCCCGGCTTACCTCGGCTTACCTCGACGTGTAATGACCTCTGGCGATAAAGCCCTGAATAGGCGCCTCTAGGCCCGGCCAGAATGCCGCCGACCATCGCTTAACCCGCACTGATCTCGTCAACAGCCAGGTCGGCCGTGCCCACCGCATCGCCGTGCGCTGCCCGCTTGAGCAGTCGCTCGTGTTCTTCCTCGGGGGCCGGCTCGGCGCGACTGGCCAGCATCACCAGGTGATCGTCGGCCATGCGGTAGATGCGGCGCAGCCGCGGGTTGTACAGGATCGCCTCGTCCTCGAAGTAGAGCAGGCCCTGCTTGTCGATCGGGCAGGCCAGGATGGCAAGCAGGGGGCGCTCGACCGGCATTATTTTCTCTTTCTCTGCAGCTCGCGCCGTGCTCTCCGCTGCTCGCGTCGCGGGGGTCTCGGCTCGCGTCGCGGCGGGGCGGCCGGCAGTCATGCGGCCCCCATCATCGGGGCCGCCCCGTCGGCGGGCTCGGCCCCAGGGACCGCGGAGGGCTCGGCGTCCGCGCTGAGCGGCCTCCTGGACAGCACGACCACGACCACGGCCGCCACCACGATGCCTGCCAGCCGCAGGCCGAGCTTCGCCGGATCGGTCGGCAGCCGCTCACCGAAGAGCCAGGTGCCGGCCACGATGAAGAAGACAGTTCCGGTGATGTTGGACACCGGGCCGACGATCGAGACCCGGCAGCGCTGCAGGCCGGTCTGGAAGATCAGCATGCCGACCGCGGAGCAGGCGACCGTCACGTACGGGTACGGCGAGCCCGCCACCGCGAGCACCAGACCGGCCCCGAGCGCCGCATGATCGGCCAGCGTCCCGGACAGGGCCTTGATGGCCAGCGTCGCGACCCCGTACAGCAGGCCGGACGCGACCGCATGGGAGACCCCGATCGCGGGCATCCGGTGCCGGCCGCCCGGATCTGAGCGCAGCGCGCTGACGCCCAGCCCCAGGGCTACCAGGCAGGCGGGCACGGCCACGGCGGCGAGCAGCGGGCCGCTCGCCCGCTCGCCAACGTGCCCGGCCGGCCCGACCGCGGACAGGGCGATCACGATGATCGCCGCGGCCATCGCCAGCACGCAGGCCAGCTCCACCCGGCCGAGCCTCTCCCGCAGCACGATCCTGGACGCCGCGAGGAGTATGACCACGCCCGATCCGAGAACCGGCTGGACCACGCTGACCGGAGCCAGCGTCAGGGCCACCACCTGGAGCCCGAAACCGCAGAGCATCAGGCAGAAGCCCGCCAGCCAGGCCGGCGCGGTCAGCAGGATGCGCAGCAGCCGCACCGCATGGCGGGCGTCGATGGCGGGCAGCCGCGCGAGGGCGCGCTTCTCGAGTATCAGCCCGAGGTGGTAGGCGGTGGTGGCGAGCAGCGCCACGACCACCGCCAGGCCAGGTCCGCTCATCGGGGAGCCGCCTCCCGTCCCGCGAACTGGTCGAGCACCTTGACGTACCGGCCGGCGAACTCGGCGGCGTCGGCGGGGCGGAACAGGCAGCGCCGGTAGCGGAAGGTCAGCCGGAGCCGGCCGCCGACCGTGACGGCGCCGAGCGACAGGCCGCGCGGCATGTGCGCGGACGTCGAGAACCACACGTCGGCGGCGCTGGCGGCACCGAACGCTGGTGCCTCGATCACGCCCAGGTTAGAGACGAGAGATGTATCGCAGAACAACGGGCCAGCGACCCGCAGTGCCGTCCGCAGGAGCAGGTGCTTGACCGCGACCGGAACCGGTGCCGCGGCCAGCGCCCTGGACACCAGGTCTACCTGCGGCCCGGGGTGGTCCTTGGCGTAGCGGGTCTGGCGCGCCACCTCGCCGAGCAGCTCCCCCGCCGCTGCGGCCGCCGCCACCCGGGCGGTGACGGCGGTGAGCCTGGACAAGTTGGCCCACTGCCCGTCGCGGCTACCCTGGGCCGGGTCCCCGACGGGCATCGTGATCCTGATCTGGCCGCGACCCGTGCCGCGGGACTCGTTCCACTCGCTGATCGCGAGCATCAGGGCGGCGATGAGCAGATCGTTGACGCTGGCGCCGGCCGACCGCAGCGAGTCGGCGACGGCCAGCCCGTCCCAGGTCAGCGGGTAGACGCCGTACCCCGGCAGCGATGAGCCCCGGCCCAGGCCCTGGCCGCGCGCGATCCGCGTGATCGCGCCGCCTCGGCGGCGCCGTAGCCCGCCGGTCTCGCTGCCCCGGCGCGATCGCCTGGCCGCCGGGCGAGCGACCGGGAGCCCGGCCGCCGGCCGCGGGCCGGTTACGGGAACGGCCCGTGCCGCCAGCGCCCTCTCCGCGGCCACGCTGTACTCCTGGGCAACGCTCCGCAGCAGCCTGAGGCAGGACAGCCCGTCGAAGCAGGCGTGGTGGGCGTTGAGGATCAGGCTGGCACCGCCGGGACCGGAGGCGAGCAGGAACCGCAGCGGCGGCGAGGTGTCCAGGGACGGGGACTGCGATAGGAACGCGTCCCGCTGGCGGTCGAGGTCGGCCTGGTCGGCGTAGGCGGTGACGCGGACCGGATCGGCGTCAGGAACGGGCGGGAACTCCCAGTAGTACGACCGCCGCCAGCGGCTGGTCGGCAGCCGCCTGGCCCTGATTCTCGGCTCGGCGGCCAGGACGGCCTGCACGCAGGCCCGCAGCACGGACTCGTCAAGCTGCCCGGCAACCCTGATCTCCACGTGCACGTTCGCGGGCTCGGCGGGACGGTCGTAATAGCAGGTCAGCTCATCAGGCACGGCGAAGCGCTCGGTCATGTCGCGGCCGCCTGGCGGTCAGGGAGGACCGGCATCAGGGCCGCGGCAAGGGCGATCAGCGCGCACGCCTGGGCCGGGGCGCCGAACGCTCCCGTTCCTGGCAGGGCGGGATGCGCGGCCAGCGCGGTGAGCACGCCGGCGGCGACCATCCCGGCCGCCGCGATCCAGCCGAGCCAGCCTGGCCATCGGCAGGCGACAACCGCGACCACGGGTACCGCGAGCGCCATCGGGCCGCCGACGACGGCCAGCAGGGCGACGAGCGCGAGCAGGCCGAGCCAGGGCTGGTAGCCGTGGTAGGCCGGCCTGGCACGCGCGCCGGGCGCGGCGCCTGCCGCTGCTGGCAGCGGGCCGCCCGGCACGGCGGGCGCGGCGCGGACGCGGACGCCGGGCGCCGTCGCCGACGGGGGCGGCGGCGAGCCGTCCAGCACGAGATCGGCGGGCAACGCTCGATCCATCTGCTCGGTTACTCTCCTGCGCCGTCGGCGGACAGTGGCGACGAGGAGCAGGACGAGCGCCCCGGCCGCGGAAAGGATTATCCAGACATGGTAGAACTTAACCGGTTGAAAAGTCAGCGTTACGATGCCGCCACCGCCGGCTGGGACGACAAAACCCTGCTGCCAGCCGTCGAGCCGCACCGGCGTCAGCGCCCGTCCGTCCAGGCTCGCCGTCCAGCCCGGGTTCGCGTTCTGGTGGAGTTCGAGATAGGAAGCCGCACCGGGCCCGACGCGAACCTGCCGGTACTCCGGCTTCCAGCCGAGTACCTGGACCGACCGGGAGGCACCAGCCGCCGGAGTCGTCTGTCCTTGCCCGCCAGCCGCTACCGCGGACCAGCGGCCGCTGATCAGGCTGAGGTCGGTGATCGTGAAGGCGCCGGGCCTGGCCGCCATCAGCCAATGCCGGCCAGGCGTGAGCTGAACCTCCGAGCGAGCCCCGCAGAGCCTGATGTGGACCGGCTGGAACGAGATGAGCCCGCCCACCTTGCCGGAGACTGTCGTCGGAAGCGGGTGACCGTCGATCGTCACCTGCGGCCCGGAGCCGCAGGGCAGCGCGAACGTGGTGCCAGGCGCGAGCGTCGCGGTGTGCAGGCCGGCCAGCGCGGGAATCGACAGCTTCGCCAGCCCGACCGGCAGCTGCTGGGACTGTCCCGAGCCTGGCTGCCCGCTCGCCGCGTACTGGACGACGGGAAAGCTGATCGTCATCTTGCTCGTCGTCAGCGGCGGCACGATCTCGGTGAGCCCGTCGAGTCCTATGCTCGCGTACCTGATGCCCTGCGGGCTGGTGATCTTGATGGCTTCTGGCGCGGCCGCGAATCCGGGCAGCGACTGGATCACCATCCGCCTGATCGTGCGCTGGCCCCGCCAGGTCAGCCTGATCACGGGCTTCGGCCCGCCCGCGATCCACGCGCCCGGGTGATCACGCCGCAGCAGGTTGGCAGCCGCCAGGCTCGGCAGCGATGCCCAGGTCGAGCTGGCCGTCACCTCGAGCGTGTTCGTGCGCGCCGGCGTGAGCCTGCTGAGGATCGCGTCGAGGGCCGGGCCGGGAACGGCCAGTCCGCTGGCCGTGAGCTTGAACCAGCCCTGGCTCGAGGTTGCGAAGGTCCTGGCCAGCGGCGGGTAGGCCGCCACGTTGGCCAGGCTGGCCGGCGACGGCACCGGCCGCTCGAAGGAGAACGCGGTCGCCGCGGCGCGCTCGCCCGCGGCGTCTTGCGGGGGCTTCAGGTACCTGGTCACCGTGACGCCGGGGATGGAGACGCCGACGAACCCGGCACCGGGGCCGCCTGGCACGCCGCCGCGGACTGCGGCGATGGTGATCCGCAGCGTCCTGGTCGGCCCGGGCGGCACCTGGAGCGTCTGCGGCGTTCCGGTCTGCCGCACCGCGCTGGTCACCACTCCGGTATCGGTGCGGACCGTCAGCCGGCGGGGAACCGGCCTGGCGGCCTGGTCGTCCAGCAGCGTGATGCCGATCGAGTCGGGCAGGACGATGCGATGGCCGAAGGTGATCTGGACCCATTGCCCTGCCGCCGTCGTCGGATTGGCCTCGGACCAGACGGTGCTCGGGTTGTTGTCGAACACGTTGACCGGGTCGATCTGCGGTGTCTCGGCTAGCCAGGACCCGGCGGACGACGCGGTGACCGTGGCCGCGCCCGCCAGCACGGCGACGGTCTGGTGACCAGCGCTGGCCACCGGGAGCAGCTGCCTGGGCTGGTCCCCGGCATTGCCAAGCGGGTCGTCAGCGGGGTTGGTCCCGGTCGCCGTGTACGTGTAGGACGCCGTCGGGTCGATCAGCCCGAACGCGTGGTCGGTCCGAGGGAGAGTATCGGTGACCGCCCACAGCGCAGGCCGGGCGGCCAGCCGGTCACCCGCGATCACCGCGGGCGCCGACACGGGCAGCACGTGCTGACCGATGAGCTGGAGCAGCGCATCGGGCCCGCCGTTCACCAGTACCGTCCTGCTGACGGGCAGCGCGACGGCCGCCGGCGGCGGGAGGCCGGCCTCGCTGCCCGCCGCGAAGATCTCGACCGCCGGGTAGGACGCGGCGGGTTGGGCCTGCGCGGCGCCTGCACCGCTCTGCCCGCCGCTGACCCCGCCGCTGACGCCGCCGCCGAAGGCCGCGACCTGGCGGAATCCGGAGCTGACCAGCGCCTGGTGCACGGCTCGCGGCGGCGTGTAGCCGATCGAGGTGGGACTCAGGTCGTTGCGCACGACGACGTAGCGGATTCCTGACCGGCTCAATGTCGCGGCCAGGCCAGGAATGCGCTCACCTGAGTTCACGGCCGCCTCGACGGACCGGAGCAGCAGCTCCGATCCGGCACCGCCATAGGGCACGAGGCCCTGCGCGGCCCAGGGCGAGCCGGCGAGCGGCTCGAGCGGATCGTCGATCGGCTCGCCCCACAGGAAGGTTCCGTGCGCGGCGGCCGGCACCACGAGAGCGGGAGCCCGCGGTGAGTGCAGTTTCAGGTACGCGGCCGCCTGGTACCAGTAGCGCGGCACGGAGCTGAACGACCCGGAATTGAGAACCCGGCCGGAAACCTGCGGGTAGGCCAGCCCGAGCAGGACGAGCGCGATCATTGGCGCGGCGATCAGGTGCCACAGAGCCCGCGGCGCGGGATCGGCCGCGATGGCCGCCCGCCTGGTCCTGAGCACGAGCGCGTGGGCGATTCCGAGCGCCAGCACGGCGGCCGCCACCGGCTCGACCTTATAGACGCTGCGCAACGGCGCCGCGACCCCGTTCAGCAGCTGGTCGACCGGCTGGTGGAACAGGCCGCCAAGCGGGCCCGGGTAGCCGGCCAGCGCGATCAGCGCCGCGATGCCGACCGACAGGCGCAGCCACCCGCCGGCCGGCAGATCCCTGCGGGCCAGCCCGAGCAGCCCGGTTGCGGCCGCGATCGCAGCCGCGATGATCGCGATCGGATAGGCGACCATCACCCAGCCCGCTTGCAGCCACGGCTGGCCCAGGTTCAGGTATGCCGTCCAGTTTCCCGCGCCGCGCAGGAACGTAGCCGCCGACATCGTCCCCGTCGTCGTCGCCGACTGCTCCACGTAGGGCAGGAAGTTGAACGAGTACTTCGCCTGGAGCAGGAGCGGGACCACCCACCAGGCCGTGGCCAGCCCCACCGCGCCCGCCCAGAGGGCGGCCAGCACGGCCAGCCGCCGGCCGCGCGGCTGGGTCAGGATGAACACGGCGGGCAGGATCAGCACGTCGAGCGTGGACGTGGCGTTGACCCCGCCCATGCAGAGCACCGCGACGCCCGACCTCGCGGCCGCGCGCACCAGGCTGCCGCCGCCGCCCGCGCGGACCAGCGGGAGGACCGCCCACGGCACGAGCAGCCCCGGCAGGATCCCGGCGGAGGTCGAGCCGATCACGATGGTGAACGTCGGCCAGAGCGCGAACGCCAGCCCGGCGACGATCCGCGACCGGTCAGTGCCGATTCGCAGTGCCTCAGCCAGCTTGATCAGCCCGGCGAACCCGACCGCGATCAGCAAGGAGAGCCAGAGCCGCTCCGTCAGCCAGACCGGAACCTTCAGCAGCTGCCCGGCCAGGTAGAACGGCGCCATCGGGAACGCATAGCCGATGTACTGGTCCTGCAGGGTGCCGAACCACTCGTCCGGGTTCCACAGGTGCCAGAGCCTGGCGTAGAAGCCGGCCGGGTCGAGATCGACGCCGAGCTTGGTGTCGAAGAAGATCTGGCCCCGCGCGTTGAGGATCAGGACGACGAGCGCGACCAGGAAGACGGCGGCGGTCAGCCGCCAGGTGCGCGCGCCTGCGCCGTCCGCCGTCGCGGCTGCGCCATCCGCCGTCGCGGCTGCGCCGCTGCCGGTCACGGCACCCGCCTCGCCTGGCGTCCGGTGCCGCCAGGCCGCGGGCGCGAAGGTCACCCGGTCCGCCGCAGGATCAGCAGCAGGTTCCAGGTCACGATCTCCCGCAGGCCAGGTATGAGCAGCAGCGGGCGGCACCACGGCGGGTAGTAACGCGGCCTGGCGGAGACCACCTCGACATCGGCCCTGCCTCGCATCGCGCGCAGGACAGGCCCGATGTGCACGGGGAACAGGCTGGTGCCGACTCGGTTCTTCGGCAGCTTGCCGTGCTTGCGCTGATACCGGCGCTCCGCCCTGGCGGCGCCCAGGTAGTGCCAGGGCGACATCTCGTGACCGCCCCACGGCGAGTACCAGTTGGTGAAGGAGAGGTAGATCAGGCCGCCCGGCCTCGTTGCCCTGACCATCTCCTCGATCAGGCCGTTCGGGTCCCTGACGTGCTCGAGAACATTCGAGGAGACGCAGATGTCGGCGCCGCCGTCGCGGACAGGAAGCCAGTAGCCGTCGGCGAGGACGGCGCCCGGCGGCGTGCCGCCGCGGCTCATCATCTCGCCGGCGTCGACTTCGAACAGGTAGCAGTGGGCGCCGCGCGACCTGAACTCCTTGGTGAAGTAGCCCGCGCCGCCGCCGATGTCGAGCACGGTCCGGCCCTGTACGGCGGTGAACTCAGCGAGCTGGCTCGCGGCATCCTGCGCCAGCGCGGCATAAAAGCGGTCAGGATCCGCCTGCTCGCTCAGGAAAAGGCGGAACAGGCGGACGGACCTCAACATGGGCCGGCTCCTCGATTGCATGGCCTCTGCTCCGCGACGTCGCGGCCGCAACCTGGCGAAGCTGGCAGCGGTTGCCGGGACACATGCTACTTTTCGGTAGCACCTGATTGTCAGCCTAGCTAGCACTTCACGGCCCTAGACCTGATTCGGCAGGGCCAGTCGCGGTGCGACCGCATCTGGCCGGGAATGAGTTCGTCCGGCCGGGAGCGGCACAATCCGGCAACGACCGCCCCGGGCAGCGCCGCCGCTGTCTCCACTTGACGATCTCGCCGAAATCATCACAATAGTGCTCACCGTTCAGGCTCGGCGGTCGGCAACGGCGACCCGGGAGGTTCAGGACTGTGAGGCAGCGCCGATCTCCCGCTACGCGCCGGCCGCGCGCGCGTCACGCAGCGAGCGCACCAGCATGAGCTCTGGGCGGCACATCGTCTTCTTCGCCTGGCGGGACCTCGCGAACAAGGACGCGGGCGGGTCCGAACTCCTGGTCGACCGGCTGGCGCAGGGACTGACCGAGCGCGGCGACCGGGTGACGCTGCTGTGCGGCGGCGCGGTCGGCGAGCGGCCGTACGAGGTACTGCGCAGCGGCGGTACCTATACCCAGTTCGCCCGGGCGCCGTTCGCGGTCCGACGGCATCTGCGCGACTGCGACCTGATCGTCGAGGTCTGCAACGGCATGCCGTACCTGGCTCCGCTGTGGACCAAACGGCCGGTCGTCTGCCTGGTCAATCACGTGCACACCGAGCTGTGGCAGCTGCGCTTCCCGCCGCCGGTCGCTGCGCTCGGCCGGCTGACCGAGTCGGCCGTCATGCCATGGGTACACCGCGACAACTTGTTCCTGACTGTCTCGGCATCGACCTTCGCCGCGCTGCGGGAGATCGGCGTCGACACCGAGCGGATCAGGCTGATCTGCAATGGCGTCGAGCCGGGCCCGCCGCCCGCGCCCCGGTCACCTGAGCCGCTCTTCCTCGCGCTCGGCCGGCTCGCCGGGTACAAGCGGATCGACGTGCTGCTCAGGCTCTGGGACCGGGTACGGCACGTCACCGGCGGGCGGCTGGTCATCGCGGGCGACGGGCCCGAGCGCGAGCGGCTCCAGTCCATGGCGGGCCCCGGAGTCGAATTCACCGGCCGGGTGTCAGAAGAAGAGAAGCACCGGCTGCTGTCGGCCGCGTGGCTGCTGCTGCATCCGGCCAGCATCGAGGGCTGGGGAATCGTTGTCGCGGAGGCCGCGGTCCGCGGCACGCCGGCGATCGGGTTCAGCGTCCCCGGGCTCAAGGACTCCGTCGCGCACAACGAAACCGGCCTGCTGGTCCGCACCGAAGGCGAGTTCGCCTCGGCCTGGGCATCGCTGGCGATCGACGACCGGAAGCGGCACTCGATGGGGCGCGCGGCGCGCGAGCGCGCCCTGCAGCTGCACTGGTCGGCGGCCGTCGACGGCTTCTCGCTGGTGGCCGACGAGGCACTGGCCCGGGCGCGCGTCGCCAGCCAGGGCAGTGTTAACCAGGCTAGGGCCAGCCAGGCCAGGGCCAGCCAGAACCGGGCCAGCCAGAACCCGGCCAGCCAGGCCAGGGCGAGCCAGAGCCGGGCGGATGCCGGGGCCGATGAGGCCGTCGTCGCGGACGCCGTCGGCTACCTGGCCCAGCCGTCCGGCCCGGCGCCGCCGGAGCCGATGTGAGCGCGCCGGCCGGCCGGGCGATGCGCGGCTCGCCGGCCAGCGCGCAGGCGCTTGGCTCGGGACGGGCCCCGGCGCCGGATTCCGGGCCAGCCGCCGCGAATTCGCTGCGCGACTTCTACGAGGACCCAGCCGTTCCGG
>DATKQH010000126.1:0-10351 GCA_035532775.1 Streptosporangiaceae bacterium | reverse complement strand
ACGCGACCGGGATCCGCCATGGCCTTCTCGCGCGAAACGCGCTCACCGGATGGCATGATCATTCCGGCTTGCTCCCCTGACCCGGAACGAAGATCAGCCAAGTATTCGAATTTCAGCCCTGACCCGTGGAGCTATGGGGATTCAAATCCCAGACCTCTTGCATAGGATGCCGATGGGCAGCCTCACTGCGAGTGACCGTGCGATGCACGTGATTTGCTCGTCACAACCTGGTCAACTTGTGTGATGAAGGTCGCCATGCTAGCGCCGATCGCCTGGCGCACGCCGCCTGAGCATTACGGGCCGTGGGAGTCGATCGCCAGCCTGCTCACGGAGGGGCTTGTCGCGCGAGGAGTCGATGTCACCCTTTTCGCAACGCTGGATTCGGTGACGGCGGCAGCCCTCGATGGCATCTGCCCGAACGGCTACGCCGAGGACGCCCAGCTGGACGGCCGGGTCTGGGAGGCACTGCACGTCTCGCATGCGCTGGCCCGATCTGGCGACTTCGAGCTTGTGCACAATCACCTCGACTGGCTGCCGCTCGCATTCGACGAGCACGCGCGGGCGCCGATGGTGACGACCATCCACGGATTCTCCGGTGCGGGCATCCTTCCTGCCTACACTCGGTCACGCTCGGCCTTCGTCGCGATCTCAGATTCCGACCGCTACGTCGGGCTCGACTATGCCGCGACCATTCATCACGGCATCGACCTCACGATGCTCCCGTACCGCGCCAGCTCCGGTGACCAGCTTGTCTCATTCGGTCGCATCCATCCTGACAAGGGAACTGCGGACGCGATCGAGATCGCCCGTCGCGCGGGTCGACGGCTGGTGATCTGCGGCATCGTGCAGGACGAGCGGTATTTCGCCGACGCCGTGGAGCCGCATATCGACGGGGACCAGGTCGTATTTCTCGGCTCGGTCGGCCCGCAGCGCCGGGCGGATGTCCTCGGTGATGCGGCTGCGCTCCTGCACCCGATCCATTTCGATGAGCCGTTTGGCTTGTCCGTCGTGGAGGCGCTGGCGTGCGGCACCCCGGTCGTGGCCTATCAGCGCGGTTCCATGGCCGAGGTCGTTGACGAGGGCGTGACCGGGTACCTGGCCCATGACATCGAGTCAGCGGTCGAAGCTGTCCGTGCGGCGGTGCGGCTAGACCGCTCGGCAGTCCATGCCCGGGCCGCCTCGCGGTTCGGTGCAGACCGCATGGTCGAGGACTACCTTCGTACCTACGAGGCGCTGCTCACGTCGGCCAGCACGTCGCCGAGCGGCGCATAGGCAACCCCGATACGGCTGTCATCTATGCCGTAGGGAATCCACACCAGACCGTCGTGCAGGAAGGCTCCGCACGAGTAGACGACATTGGGGACATAGCCATCCTGCTCGTCCGGGTACGGGGACAGGAGCGGCGTCCTCGAATAGCCGACGACGCGGGTCGGGTCATCGAGGTCGAGCAGCAGCGCGCCGATGACGTAGACCCGCATAGGGCCGACGCCATGTGTGAGCACAAGCCAGCCCTGGTCGGTTTCGATGGGCGGCCCGCAGTTCCCGACCTGCAGCATCTCCCACGGAGCGGACGGTTCCTGCAAGGTTACCGGCTGGTCCCATACGTAACCGTCCGCCGAGAAGGCCAGGCTAGTACTCTCGCCGTCGGAGCGGCACAGGGCGAGGTACTGTCCGTGCACCTTCCGGGGGAACAGTGCCATGCCCTTGTTCCGGGCAGCCGGCCCGGCCAGCCGATGAGCACGGAACACTCGCAGGTCCGAGCTGATGAGCAGGCGCGGGGCGATGCGTGTCCCGTCATAGGCCGTATAGGTGGCGCGGTACTCGGCGGCCCCGTCATCGTCGACGAACCGCGTGAACCGCGCGTCTTCCATGCCATTGCTTTCCTCATCGGCGGACGGCGACAGGATCCGCTGGCCGAGGTCGCTGTTGCGGGCGAAGGTGGCATCGTAGGCAGACGAGACCACCTTGCGCAGCAGGTCGACGGTAGCGGCGGAACCGGCCCGGGTCAGCAGGTCGCGGTGGGCCTCCCCCAGTGCGCGCTCGAGATCAACGGCATCGAAGTCGGCGGGAAGGGCGTGCACGACGGCCTCAGCGAGTTCATCGAGATGACCCTGGTCGGCGAGGACAGCATGCAGGTGCGCCCGGCGCCAGCTGGCCGGCGTTGTGTCCGCCACGGAAACCGGCAGCAGGCGCGGCTCGAAGGACCACTGAGCGCCCGGGCCGACGACGGCCGAGCAGAAGCCGATGGAGGATATGTGGCCTTCACCGATGCCCCGCAGGCTGAGTGCCACCCGAGCCTGGCCGGTGCGCAGGCCGATCTGGTCGGGACCCAGCACGGCGCTCGGATTGCATAGGGCCGCGGCCTCCGTCGCGTACTCCGCAGTGAAGGTCGCGCCCAGGAGCAACGTGCGCGCAGCCGTCAGCTCACGCGACGCCTCGATGTGCGCGGAGACAATTGACGCATGCCGCTGCAGGAGCGCCTGATAGTTGTGATGCCGGCCGTCGAAGTCACGGAGCAGGCCCGCAGCCAGCCGCTCGACCTCGTCTTCCGCCAGGCTCATGACGCGGTCGATGACCTGTCCGGCCCGCGAATGGCCACTGTGCAGCTCCTCGCCAGGCAGGAAAAGCCGCGCGATGACGCGGGCCGGATCGGGGTGCAGTCCGGCTTGAATGCGGTGCGCGATCACTCCGGCTCGCTGATCTGACGTGCGCGCTGCGCGGTCGCGAGCATTGCCAGGGTGGACTCGGCACCCTGGTTGAGGTTGCGGCCGTGACGTTCCAGGCCGTCGTAGCCGCCACCAGTACGAGGGTCGAACATCGGCGTTCCGCTGTCGTTGTCACCGAGGAACCAGTTCCATGCGAGGCGGACACCCGTCAGCCAGGACGCCTGGTGCGTAATCCGGAACGCGCTCGCGCACGCATCAGCGAGCGCGGACACCTCGATGGGCTGCTGGTCGTAGCCGGGTCCTACGTCGTCGCGGCCGCGGCCGCCGACCGGGGTCACCGACAGGTGGCCATCGCGAATCTCGGTGCGCAGCAGGAACTCCAGGAGGCTCAGGCCACGGTTGAGGGCCGCCATATCGGGAAGCGCGTGACCCGCGACGATCAGCGCTTCCGCAATCGACGCGTTTCCGTAGCTCAGGCGCTCTTCCGGCCAGGGCCACCGGGAATCGTCGCCCGCCGGCTTGCCGATCGCGGCCAGCGTGTCCGTGAGCAGTCGCCTGGCAGCCATTTCATCCGGTCGTTCCCCGAGCAGCTCAGCGGCACCCAGCGCAGCAAACGCCATCGACCGGAGGTGCGGGGAACGGCACTGCGCCGCTATCCGGAACCCACCGAGCGCCCGGGCCCGCATGCCCGGCGTCTGCGCGCTCGTGGCAGCGACACCGAGGCCCCATAGCGCCCGTCCCCACCAGTCACCGACCGCGGCCTCGTCGCGCCATTGCCCGTCAACGGCCATCCTGTTGTGGCATGCCCCAGTGGGATCGAGCGCGGCGAGGACAAAGCCGAGGTAGCAGCGGGCCAGACGGCGGGCAGCCGGCCCGGGCGCTGGCTCACGGCACACCACCACGAGCCCGCGGGCGACGTCATCGACGCAATAGCCATGAGCCCGCCGGGGGACAGCGTGGAGCGCGTGCTCGAAGAGCCCGCGGTCGTCAGTGAGCCGTTCCAGGTGATCGAACACCAGCTGAGGAGCGTCGCTCACGGGAGTCACGCGACCAGCGATCATGCAGCCACGCTCGCGGTGATCAGGCGGCCGGCCAGCTCGCGGTACCGGTCCGCGATCGCCGGCCACAGCACCTGCGGCGCAGTCGCGGTAGCGGCGGCGGCCATTCTCGTCATGACGTCCCTGCACGTGATCACAGAACGGAGCGCCGCTGCGATCGCGGCTGAATCGCGATGCGGCACGAGTAGGCCCGCTCCGCCCGAGAGCAGCTCTCTGGCGTGCGGGAACTGCGTCGCCACCACCGGCTTGCCGGCAGCTACCGCCTCGATGAGCACGCCCGAGGTCACCTGCTCAGTCGAGTCGTATGGCAACAGCACCACGTCGGCGGAGCGGACGAGGGTGGCTAGCGCGCGGGTGTTCCGGTAATGACCGTCGAAGGTAATACAGGATCCCATCTCGGCCTGCCGGACCTGCTCGCGGAGGCGATTACGGTAGGCCTCGCCTTCGCGGAGTAGCACTTTCGGGTGCGTCTGGCCGGCGATCTTGTAGCGCGGCATGGGCTGGAGATCGCGGAGCAGCGCCATTGCCCCGATGCCCCACTCGATGCCCTTGCCGGGCCCGAGCAGACCCCATGTCAGGACCGTAAACTCCCCGGTGCGGAACGTCGGCTCTGCCATGGTCGTCTCGAGGCCGGGCGCGCCGTGCGCGATGATACAGACCTTCGTCATGTCGGCGGCATACCCTGACGCGAGCCGGTCGCGCGCAGTCATCGTCATCGTGACGACGGCATCGGCCTTCGCCACCACTGACTCGAGGACCTGACGCTGGTGTGGCGTCGGGTCGGTCAGCACCGTGTGCAGTACGACCACGCATGGCACCCGGACCTGGTCCAGCAGGTGCAGGATCTCGCTGCCGTCGGCTCCGCCGTAGACGCCGTACTCGTGCTGCAAGATGGCGACGTCGCACAGGTTCAGCTGCGCGGCCGCGCCGCGAAGCGACGCGGAGTCGCCAGAGATCAGCTGCGCGAGCACCGGGTCGCCCGGTAGTGGTGCGGACGCGTCGACCAGGCGAACGACCCAGCCCTCATCAATGGTGGAGCGCAGGAGGGAGCTGCGGAGGGCGGCGGTAAAAGTGGCCAGTCCGCACTGGGTTGGCGGGAAAGTGCTGACAAAACCGTATCGCGTGCCCATTGTTCAGGTACCTTCCGGTCGGACGGCCCCGAGAGAATCGAGATCGAAGCCTCACGCAAGAAGAGCTGCGGCCCGCGGGCAGCGTGTCTGTGCCCGACCAACCGCAGTAACAGGCCTACATATGTGGCGTAGGCATAAGGAGGCTAGTACGCGCTGCGCAGCAGCTGCCAACCTAGCCGGGCGCACCAAGCAGGTGCGACAAACGTCAGTCTATCCGGGACGGCCGGTGACGGCAGCCGGGGCATGCGGACCAGTCATGGGCCTCGGGAGCAGTCGCTTGCTGCTCGGGTGATCTCCGCCGGGCGACTCAGCGAATTCGTCGCCAGACAATGGATTCCCAGGGCTGGAGGACGAGATCGACGGGAGGTCGGGCGGGCTGATCCGGCCGGCTGGTCAGCACTGTCGCGGCCGCCGCCCAGCCGTCGTCGAGGGGCAGCCGCACCGGCACGGCGTCGGCGGATAGGTTCGCTGCGATGAGCAGGCTGGCGTCCCGGCCGGGGCGCAGGAACGCCCAGACGGTCCGGTGTTCCGGCAGCAGGAGCTCGAAATCGCCGTCGGTGACAACCGGATCGTCGTGCCGCAGCTCGATCAGCCGACGGTAGTGCTCGAAGACCGAGTCGAGATCCCCGACCTGCGCCGAGGCGTTGATTGCCACGTGATCGGGGTTGATGCCGATCCATGGCGTTCCGGTAGTGAAGCCGGCGCCCGGCGAGGCATCCCACTGCATCGGCGTCCGGCCGTGGTCGCGGCTCATCCGGCCCATGGCGGCGATCAGGGCGGGAACGTCGACATTTCCCCGGTCGACCGCCTCGGCGTGCGCGTTGATCGCCTGGATGTCGCGGTACTCGCTGATCGTGGTGAACGGGGCGTTCCGCATGGCGAGCTCGTCGCCCTGGTAGACGTAAGGAGTGCCGCGGTGCAGGTGCAGCACGGTCGCGAGCGTCTTGGCCGAGGCGACGCGGTACGTGCCGTCGTCACCGAATCGGGAGACCGCGCGCGGATGGTCGTGGTTTCCAAGGTAGAGGGAGTTCCAGCCGCGGTGTGCCAGGCCCCGCTGCCAGGCGGCCATCGACGCCTTCAGCGCTGGGAGCTCCAGCTCGCGCAGGTCATACCGGTGGGCGCCGATGTCCAGCTGCATGTGCTCGAACTGGAAGACCATGTCAAGCTCTTCACGCCGGCGGTCTGTGAACAGCGCCGCCTCGGCCAGGGTCACGCCCGGCATCTCCCCGACGGCAAGCACGTGGGCGTCCCGGCCCGCGAACACCTCGCGGTGCATCTCGTGCAGGAATTCGTGGGTGCGCGGGCCGCAGGCAACGTGCTGGTGGCCCGGGCCGTACGGCGATCCGTGCCGCGGCGTGGCGTCCGGCAGCGAGGTGTCTTTGCTGATCATGTTGATGACGTCCATCCTGAAGCCGTCCACTCCGCGGTCCAGCCACCAGCGCATCATCGCGTAGATCGCCTGGCGCACCTGCGAGTTCTCCCAGTTCAGGTCAGGCTGCTTGCGCGAGTACACGTGCAGGTAGTACTGACTCGTCGCCTCATCCCACTGCCAGGCCGAGCCGGAGAATTCCGACTCCCAGTTCGTCGGCTCAGCGCCCGGCGTTCCCGGCGTGGCCCCTGGCCGCGGGTCCCGCCACCAGTACCAGTCCCGCTTCGGGCTATCCCGGCTGGCCCGGGACTCGATGAACCACGGGTGCTCGTCGGAGGTGTGGTTGACCACGAGGTCCATGAGGATCTTCATGCCGCGGTCGTGGACGGCAGCGAGCAGCTCACCGAAGTCGGCGAGGGTGCCGAAGACCGGGTCGATGTCCTGGTAGTCGCTTATGTCGTAGCCGTTGTCATCCATAGGGGAGCGGCAGACCGGCGACAGCCAGATGACGTCAACGCCGAGCCGCTGCAAGTGGCCCAGACGTGCCAGCACCCCGCGCAGATCACCGACACCGTCACCGTCCGAATCGGCGAAGCTCCGCGGATAGACCTGGTAAACGACCCAACGCCGCCAGTCCTGCTCGACAGCGCTGACCTGGCCAAAGCTCGATCCCAAGCGGACCATCCTCGCGCGCGCTACTGGTTTACCTCGACTATCATGCCTGCTGGCGCATCGGCTGCAACATACACGCGAAATTCGCGGCCGTACTACGGTGAAGTGGCGGTGGTCTAGCGTCGCGATCTCGGTCAGCTGGAGACGCTCGGCGATAGCGATCACGGCAGCGTCGACGATGCCCAGCGGGAGGTCAAGATATGTATCGACCAGTTACGCCATGCGCGGGATGTCGTCATCTTCGAGCTCAGCGATGTGGAAGCCGTCACCGCCAAATGACTGCAGGAAGGTCACCTCCGCTTGCGGCCCAACCCGCGACTGCAAGAGGCCGAGCTAGCCGTGCGGTGGTCAGCGTGATCGACAGACGCGGCGGCCACGGCGCGGGGGTGTCCGCGTAGCTGGCCGGGGAACTGGAGCGGCTGCGTGCGGAGAATGCCCGGCTGTGAAGACCGCATGGCACCCGGCCGTCAGTGCTGACATGGTCGGTGCCTGTGGGCAAAGCATCCGCCCCCTGCCGCCGCTCGGCTGCGGAGCGGATCGCCAAGGCCAGGAATCTGAAGCTGACGATCACCGCGCTGCGCTAATCCGGTCGACCTCTACACCGGGTTCGTCGACCGGATCTATGCGGCCGGTGATAACGCGAGCTCAGCGAAAGGGCTCGGCGGTCTGCGGCGGGCGGCGGCTCCGCTGAAGGGCCTGAAGAAGGGCGCACGGAACGCTGACGGCGGCCAGGTGCACCTGGCCGCCTGGCCGGGAAGCGGGGCGTGATGGCCGGCCAGGTCGAGGCCAGCGCGAAGACGAACGAAATCCCGATGATCATCCCGCTGCCGGGCGGCCTGGACCTGCGCGGCTCTGTCATCACGGCCGATGCCATGTATCGGAGAGTTAGCTGGGGGCGCGTGGCAGCGCCCGGCGGAGCGCAGCGGAGCCGGGTTGTTGTCGGGCTGGTGGTCAGGCGGCCGGGTGGAGGGTGACTGTGTAGCCGAGGGCTTCGAGCTGGCGGATGTGGGTGCGCTTGCGTCGCTCGGGGCTGATGCGGGTGTCGTAGAAGTCGCTGCCGAGGTCGGTGTAGCGCTTCTCGGGGTCTGACAGCACGTGCCAGGTGATGACCAGGACGAACCGGCCGACAGCGACGATGGCGTTGCGGGAGCCGCGGCAACGGGCGATCCGCCGGTACCGCTCGCCGAGGAACGTATCGGTGCGCGATGCGCCGATGGCGGCTTCGCCGAGAGTTCTGGCGAGGTAGCGGTTGCCAGTGGTCGCGGCAGTAGGAACGCCGACATTTGCGGCACCAGAAAAGGCGCCAGCTCCCAGCGCAGCGCGTGCAGCGCGCCCGGGTCAGCCATCGCGGCTGACAGCAGCTCGCTGACCCTGGTCCACGTGGCCGAGTCGACCGCCTGCCAGCTGGCACCGCCGAGCCATCGGTCGATGACCACACCGTCCTGCACGTACTCGTGAGCGCCCATAGCCGGCCCCACATCGACCACCGTTCCGGCCCGGACAAGACGAACCATCCCGGATAGCACATCCATTCCGGCAGAACGGTCAGGACCGCCACGCGACCTACATCGTCGCCGCCTAAAACACGGCCGCAACGTGCGATCAGCGGCTGCTTGGCGGGCAGGGCAGGCCCTTGAACTCCGGGTGGTCGCCGGGGGTGGGATCGGTGAACCGGCAGCCGAAGAACGGCGACGCGACTGCCCTCGGATCGAGGATGTCGTCGCCGGCTGGCCGCTGGCCCGTGGTAATCCAGGACACGAGGGCGGAGAAGCCGGCCGACAGTTCGTTGGTCGTGTAACCGCAGTGGGTGACCTCGCGGATGGCCCGGTCAACGAAGAGCCTGCCCTCGCCGTGCGCCACCATCATCTTGTCGTAGCGCTGGTCCATGGAGAAGGGAACGAACAGGTCCCCGATCCCGTGGATCGACAGCACCGGGATTCCGGGGTCTCCGTGGATCGCCGGCAGTTCCGCTGGGGACAAGGCGTCGGCCGAGGAGGTGGCGGTGACCGGAACCCGGAGCACGGCGCGGTTGAGCGCGATCTCCTGGGGCAGCATGCGCAAGGGCTGGTCGCTGAAGGTGTAGAAGGTGCCCTCGTTGCCTGCCACGCTGCCGTTGGCGAACCCGAGAGTGCCGCCGCTGGTCCCGGGGTACAGACCGAACAAGAACGGGATCTTGGTCAGCGGGGCGAACCCGAAGGAGTCCCAGTAATCGAGGGCGCTCTGGAAGCCGGGCCGGGTGCCGCCGGACAGCTGCTCGACTGTATCCGCCCACAGCGTCCCGGTACTGGTCAGGTCGGTGGCGAAAGTCTGCCCGCCGGTCGCCGGGTTGGGCGTGATCCCCAGGGCCGGCAGCTCCGACTGGACAGCGGTCTGGTAGGCGGGTGCGTAGGCGGTGCCGGCGGCCAGCGTCGCCGGGTAGGCAATCGTGGTGCTGGTCAGCGCGGCGGCGGTGACGTTGGCGCCCAGGTAGTAGTCGAACAGGTCGTTGCCCGCCAGCACGCCGCAGTAAGGCATAGCGCCGACGAAGTCACCCTTGTACGCCTCGATCTCGGCTGTGGTGATCTCGCCGCCCATCGACAGCCCGGTCATAATCGCCTGCTTCGGGTGCAGCCCCGTTACGGACGGGAACGCCTGGAGCAGGTCGTGGGTGTCGATGACGCCGTCGCCAGGGTCATAGCCGTTCATGGCGTAGCTCGACGCCGCCCACGCGTACCCGTGGTCGACGAAGTACTGGCGCAGCTGAGGCTCGTCGACCCACACCACATTGCCGGTGCCCCGGAAGCCGTGGGCGTACATGACGAGCGTGCCGTTCCACTGCGGCGGAACCTCGATCCGGTAGGCGGCTCCGTCGCTGGCGATGCCTGTCCACACCTGGGACTGCTGGCCGCCGGCGCTGGCGATGGGCCCGAACGGGCCGGTGTAGGCCGACCCGTTGAACTCGCAGGCCGGGTCGGCGATCTGAACGCCGGGGACGACAGTGCTCGGCGTGGTGACGCAGCTGCTGGGATCGAACGCCGGGGCGACAGCGCTGGCCGGGATGGCCCCGGCAGCCCATCCGATCGACAGCGCGGCGGCGCTGACCAGCGTGGTGACGACGCGGCGTGTGTGATGGCGACCCGGCATCGTGACCCTCCAGCCAGAGTGGTTTGGGCCGAGTTTACCGGGAATGCATCCAGCCGTCTCGCGGCTCACGGACGCAGCTTCGCGATCGCTGAAAATGCAAGTGTGATTCCGCGCCAGACAGCTCCGTCGGATCGACTCCCGCTCGCCGAGCGGCTCGCTCGCCCCGGCGAAGGTAGAAATCCGGCTCGCCGGGTCCCACGCGACCGGGATCCGCCATGGCCTTCTCGCGCGAAACGCGCTCACCGGATGGCATGATCATTCCGGCTTGCTCCCCTGACCCGGAACGAAGATCAGCCAAGTATTCGAATTTCAGCCCTGACCCGTGGAGCTATG
>DATKQH010000125.1:0-3440 GCA_035532775.1 Streptosporangiaceae bacterium | reverse complement strand
GCGCCCGCTCCCCCGCTCGATGCCGAATAGATCGACCTTGCCCGCGCCACCCACAGCAGCCGGGTGCGGCCCGAATCTCCCTGACGCCCGCCTGCGGCCTCCCGCCAGCCAGAACGCACCATGTGCTCGCCGATCGCCGTCGTCGCGTCCCGCCCTCCTGTATGTAGCGCCCGCTGGTGGCGACGGCGAGCCGGTCGGGCCGTGCGGGCACCGAGCAGACGCCTGCTAGGCGCTGGGGGTGCTGCTTGCGAGCGCGACGGCCTGGATGACGCGCAGGTGGCCGGTTGCCAGCCCCCGGGTGAGGTTCGCAGCCTTGGCGGCGAAGCTGGGGACGAACGTGTGCAGTCCCAGCGGGGCGGGCGGGCGCGACAGGACCGCCTGCATAAGGGTGACTGCCTGGTCGGTCAGGTCTGCCCAGTGGTCGATGGCGAACCCGGCGGCCCTCAGGGCGGCGCGCAGCCGCGCGGCCGAGACGAGGTGGCTGCGGTCTGGCTGGTCGGCCCACGGCAGCGGGTAGCCGAGCTGCCCGGGGGCGCCGGCGGTCACGTCCCAGATGGCGAGGCGCCCTCCGGCGACCAGGATCCGGTGCGCCTCCGCGTACAGCCGGGCCTTGTCGGCAACGTTCATCTGGACATGCTGGCTCGTCACCACGTCGAAGGCCGCGTCGGCGAACGGCAGGTCGGTGACGTCGCCCTGCCGACCTCGATCATCCCGTCGAGGCCGGTGAGCTTGTTGAGCCAACTGGCCGTCTCGCAGTACTCCGCGGTCAGGTCGATGGCAGTCACCTGGCAGCCGTACTGGGCGGCGAGGAAGCGGGCGGTCCCGCCGATGCCAGCGCCGGCGTCGAGCACGCGGTCGCGGCTGGTGATCCTGGCCAGCTCGGCGAGCTGGCCCGTCGCGATCCGGCCCATCGTGTGGAAGTCTTCGAGCGCACCGAGGTCGGCGGGCTCCAGGCGGCTTGGGTCTTTGCCGGCGGCGATGAGGGCCTGCTCGATGCCCTGCCGGGACAGGCCAGTCGCGTACTGGGTGCCGATCGCACTGGTTATCACGGCGTTCTCCGCTCGGGTCAGGCCGGGGGGCGGTTGGGATAGGCGGCTGCCGCGCCGGGCAGGATCCGGTCCAGGACCCCGGTGTCGCCGCTGATATCCAGCCCGGCTGCGGCCGCCTCGGCGGCGGTGAGCTGGCCGGTGAACAGGGCGGCGATCAGCTGCGGCCGCCCGGCCAGGACCAGGTCGGGCGCGGGAACGGAGCCGATCCGGAAGTGGACTTCACCGCCGGACACCTCGACGACGGAGGGGTCTGCTCCGGTCCGCAGCTCGATCGTCGCGGGCTGGGCGCCGGGGTCGCGGTCGCGCAGGAAGACGCCGGCCGGGTAAGCGAGCCACTGGCTGCGGAACTCGTCGGCGTCCGCAGGGGCGCTCATGTACCTGAGTCCCCACCAGCCGAGCGCTTTGACCACCGGTTCCAGCTCGGCGCCCGTCTCGGTCAGGTGCACCAGGGTCGTGGCGACCGGCGGCGGCGCCTCTTCCCGGCGGACCAGGCCCGCGGCTTCCAGTTCCCGGATCCGGTCGGCGAGCAGGTTGGTGGCGATGCCTGGCAGGCCGTTCTTCAGGTCGGTGTACCGGCAAGCGCCCCGCAGCAGCAACTCGCGGACGATCAGGAGCGTCCACCGGTCGCCGATGACGTCGAGCGCCTTGGCGACCGAGCAGTACTGACCGTAGCTACGCATGCGCCCAGGCTAGCCGAGGTCTGGTTGATTTCCAACTCTTTCTACTTGATTTTTTAAAGTAAGCCGTTGAAGCGTTCAACTATGAGATCCAAGCCGATGATCCCGTCGCGCTGCTGCTTGCGGCACCGCCAGCGCGTCGGCGACCTTCACCATCAGCCTGGGACGTCAATCGGCACGTCATCCTCCACCGCCCGCAGTCCATATCCTCCGCCGACGCCGAACACGAAAGAAGCTCCTCTGCCGATGCCGCTTGGTACTCCCAGGCAGGCGGCCATGCACCCTAACGACGTGGTGCACAAATAGCCGATCGCAGGCGAAGCATGATCAGCGCGGCGTGTCGGTGCTCGGATCGTGAACGGCCGCACAAGATCATGAGTCGGTGTCTAATCGATCATGGGCTCGTGCGGCCTTGAGTCATTCTGCCTTCACCGGGATCTCACGTCATCACCTGGGCCGGCTGGTAGCCGAGCTGGCCGGCCCGTGGCAGGCGCGGCGGGAGTCTGACCTGCGATGGCGCCGCGGCCACGAGCGCCGCCGGGAGGAAGGCGCTGGCCGCCGCCACGAGCTGGCGTTCACCGACCGGGTGCTGGTCACCCTGGCGGTGCTGCGGCTGCAGATCCCGCACGCCGCGCTGGCGGCGATGTACGGAGTGGACCGGTCCACGGTGACCCGCGCCGTGCACGAGGTCCGGCCGCTGCTGGCCGGGCGGGGATACGCCACCGCGCACGGCCGGCGGCTGCACACCATGGCTGACGTGCTCGCCTACGCCGCCGCGCACGGCGTGAGGCTGCGGGCCGACGGCAGCGAGATCCAGGTCCGCCGGCCCCCGGCGCAGCGGCCCGGCCGGCGGGCGTTCGTGTCCGGGAAGAAGAAGATGAACACGATCAAGTTCACGAAGTTCTGCGACGAGCGCGGCCGGACCCTGTGGGACGGGACGTTCCGGCCCGGCCGGATGCACGACCAGACCGCGCTGCAGAGCGACGGCATCGACGACCTGCTCGACCAGTTCCCCGATGTCAGATGCGAGATGGACGCCGGCTACCGGGGCCTGCACCGCGACCACCCCGGCCAGGTCAGCGTCCCGCCGAAGAAGCCCGCCAGGGATGCGGCACCCGAGGCCACCGAAACCTGGCAGCAGGCCCGCCACGACCAGTCATCGACCCGGATCTGCGTCGAGCAGGCCATCGCCGACAGCAAGCACTGGAGGTCCCTGCAACGCTGGACCGGACGCCGCGAGTACCTGCCCGAAACCATCCAGGCAATCGGATCACTGGTATCCGACCGCGCTGCGGCCCGGTAACCCGCCGGAGCACCGCGAGCACGCCAGCACCCCAGGCAACGACGTCCCGAGCTCAATTACGCACCACGTCGTAAGGAATTTCGTCTTGTGCTACCAGATAGCACAGAGTGCTACCATGCTGCCATGACCGCATCCCCTGAGATCACCCAACGCGACCTGCGGACCAGGTCGCGGGAGATCATGGACGCCGTCGAGCACGGCCAGTCGTTCACCGTCACCAGGGACGGCCACCGCATCGGCGAGCTGATCCCGCTGCGCCGCCGGCGGCGGTTCGTCTCACGGCAGGAGTTCGCCGCGATGTCCCGCAACGCGCCGGCCGTCGACCTGGACACGTTCCGCGCCGACCAGGACGCCGCCCTCGACACCGAAACCGGCAGCCCTTATGAGCGGTGAGCACCCGCGCCTGGGCAT
>DATKQH010000124.1:0-2818 GCA_035532775.1 Streptosporangiaceae bacterium | reverse complement strand
TTAGGTGACAGGGAGTGTCTGGGAAGACAGCAGCGATCGCTAGGCACCTACAACCGGCCGGGAAGCGCCTGCCCCTCCTCGCCACCGAGAGCCGGCAGGTGGGTAGAGCAACTGCGTTGACGTCGCTGTCCTACCACTGTGCTACCATAATGGTCATGGCTGGACGCAAGAAGCGCTCGATCTCCCTGCCACCCGACCTGGACGCCGAGATCGCCGCCGCTGCCGAGCAGGCCGGGATGAGCTACAGCGCCTGGTTGGCAGACACCGCCCGCAAGGAGTTCACCATCCGGGCCGGCCTGAACGCCGTTAGCGCCTACGAGGACGAGCACGGCCCGTTCAGCCTCGATGAGCTGGCCGAGGCGGATGAGTGGGCCGCGCGGGCCCTCCGCCGGGACGGAGAGCAATTGGCCGCGCCGGGGCGCCGGACAGCCTGATGGGGATCACCTACGACACCGGCGCCCTGATCGCCGCCGAGCGCGGCGAGCGCCGGATATGGGCCAGGCACAAGGCCCTGCTCCTGCGCCGCGAAGTGCCCGTCGTCCCGGCGCCCGTCGTGGCCCAGTGCTGGCGCGGCACCCCGCGCCAGGCCCTGCTGTCCCGCATCCTCGCCGGTTGCCACGTCGAGCCACTCGACGACATCCACGCCCGAGCCACCGGAACCCTCGCCAGCCGCGCCAGCACCACCGACATCGTCGACGCCTGCGTCGTCGAAGGGGCCCTGCGCCGCCGTGACCACGTAATCAGCTCCGACCCCGGCGACCTGACCGCCATCGCCGCCGCCAGCGGCCACCACCTCGACGTCGACCACCCCTGACCAGCTGACAGGTCACTCACGGGCCCCGCAGATCCGGTCTCGCGGCGCTCGCAGCGAGCCAGCTCGCCGTGTACGCGGTCAGCTCAACCTGCGCGCCGCCACCGCCACTCGCGGCCAGTTCCTCGATCGCCGCACGCGGGAACCGTCGCATCTTCTGCCGAGTTCCGCGGCTGACCACCACGCACGGCAACTCCCCCCCTCGGCCTTGCGGATGACGGTCATCCGCGACATCCCGAGCAGCGCCGCCGTCTGTTGCACTGTCGGCATCGGCATCGGCTCGGCCGGGCGCGCCGGGCGCCGAGCCGGCAGTGATGCCAGCATCATGGTCATTGCTCTTGCGAACGCCTCCAGCGCCTGGCTCTCGCTAACGTCCTCGGCGGACTCGGACGCCCAAGGTAAGGGTCTGGTCATCGCGCCACCAGGACGTTGCCATCGGGGAACTTGATCGAGCGCGCACCCGCGCGAAGCTGTCCCCGGAAGCAGAACGTGGCGCCCGCAGTACGCAGCTCGGCGATTGTCAGCGGGGTCGTGGCATCGTGGGGGTCCATACCGCTGGCAGCCATCCGCGTCGCTCCCATTTCCAGCACATCAACAACGTGCTGGTGTGCTGCATACCACTATACTTCATCTACCTTGATGTCTGCTGGTCCGGGCTTGCGCAGCATTCCGGCCATCCGTCCAGGTCCGCCGAGCCCCTATCAGCGGTCGGTCAAGGTTTCGCTGCTTCGCTCAGCAAGTTCCGTGACCAAGCAAATGACTGGATACCTGCCGATTCTCGGTCCAAGGGCAGCATGTCCTTGATGTTGAGGACAATGATCTCGCCGGGCTCGGTGCCACGGCGACGTCCCTCGGGCTCGCTCGGCTTAGGGATCCCGGTCCACGAACTCCTGGGACTGATCGTCGTCCCGCCGTGCCCACGCCTCGTCATGGGCTGCCAACTGGCGGAGGAGCGCCGACGTCCTCGGCTGATCTGCGACCCGGCGAGCGCATTCCCGGAACTGCTCTGCGATGGCACGGCCGTAGTCGCCGCCGCTGGTCGGGGACCAGGAGACGACGCCCCTGCTATTGATCTGCCCGGACAGGATGCCGGCGTCGAACGGATCGGACTCCAGCTCCTCGATCAGTTCCCGGACGGGTGCCGCGGGCCAGACGCCGTCGGCGTCGGCGGGCACGTGGGCGAGGACCCCGCCGATGACGCTGTCAACAGCCCGGAGGCGCCCGGACGCGGCGAGGAGGCGACGGGCCTCGGTGACCCATGCGCGGAGCTGGTCGCTGTCGATGGTCCCGTCTGGGCGGACGCCGGGTGGCCTGTCCCAGGACCGGATGGCTGCGAACCCGGCCAGGGCGATGGCCCTGCACTCCGGGGTGAGGGCCTCGTCGGTCGACTTGTTCCCCTCGGCCGGGTGCACGTAGGAGAAAAGCTCGGCGAACAGCGCGGGGTCGGTGGCCAGAGCGGTGCTCAGCGCACGGGCTGGGCGGCTGAACTGGAGGAGGTGGATGTAGAGGAACTCCAGCCGCGCCCGATTCGAGATGTCGGACTCGGCGCTCTCCAGGTGGCCCAAGAGGCGTCCGGCCTGCCAGGGGTTTCTCGCGGCGAGATGGCTCTCGTCGGACGGCCCCATCGCGGCGCGTTCGAGGACGGCCTCGGTGAGACCGATGTCCACGAGGGTTGCTGCGTTTCCTCCGCTCACCCCGAGGTGAATGACGAGCACCTGCATGGCAGACCAGGGGCGCCCGCGCTCGACCAGCTCTCGGGCCACGGTCGGCCGGATGTCCGAATCGGCCAGGAACGGGTTCATCCGGTGCCAGAACAGGGCCTGCACTTCCTCGTGCCGCTGGCTCACGAGGGCGAGGAGAGCGGCGGCGGGCTTACCTGCATCGGTTTGTAGCCGCAACTGGTTCGTTTTATGCTGGTGTGTCGGGTTCGGTGCGTGGCCCGGGGCATGTCTGAGTGTGGTCCCTGCCGCTGATTGCTGCCGGATTCGGCGAGCCGGGTGGCCGGGT
>DATKQH010000123.1:0-18190 GCA_035532775.1 Streptosporangiaceae bacterium | reverse complement strand
TTAGCGTCCAGCCAGAGCCTGGTGATGCGATCTTGGTAGATGCCGTACACGTACGGACCGGGCTTCTTGCAGGCCTGGAGTATCCGGAAGCGGTTCGAGACGAAGTAACTGGCTTGCTCGGCGAAGTTGAGCCGTGCGTTGGTGAGGCAGAAGACCCGGACATTGCCATCAAGCAGCGCCTGGCGCTCTGCCGGGCGGCGGCGGATGTGATCGTCCTTGCAGAAGACGACCAGGTCACGCTCGGCGGCCAAGGCGATCCATTCGGTGTCTTCAACGGCCTGGGCATGCTTTTCGCCGTAGATCTCGGCCAGCGTGTGGACGATCAGGCCCGCCTCGCGCAGGGCGGCCGGGAGCGAGACCTGGCTCAGGCTGCGGTCGATCAGGAACTCAGGCTGCGGCTCTGGGCCTCGTCGCCGATCGGACGACCGCCTCGACTTCATCGGCTCTCACTCCGAACTCCTTGGCGATCCTCACGTATCCCTCGCCCGCCCAGAAGGCATCAAGGATGTCTTCAACCCGCACTTTCTGGCGCTCCAGAACGGGCTGACCGAAAGCGAAACGCGGGTCAATGATCACATCTGCGCCCTGGTAGGCCTTCAGCGTTAGACGCTCCGGGTAACGGTCCTTTCCCCAGCGGACGAACTTCAGGTAATCCTCGATGACCTCTCTGATCGCACCCTGGCTATCAATGGCTCTCGCCCATTCGGCAGGCTCGCCGTGTTGCGACATGTCCACCAGCAAGTCCACGCCATCGCTCGCGAGCCTGCGCGTTGCCAGCGCGTACTCATCATCAAGGTTCGTGCGCAGGTGCGCGACCGAGTCCCGCAGCCCCTGAGCCGACAGCCCGAGCTCGCGGAACCCCCGCAGCATGTGCGCCTCGATCACCGCCACAAAAGGCAGTGAGGCCGCACGCGGGGCGCTGGGGTTGACGATGCGGTGAACCAGTGGGGCGGGCCCGGCCTGACGCCGCGTCCAGTCCTTAAGCGTCGTACGCGGCAGACCCAGGTGATGCGCCGCCTCATCAATCGTGAATAGCGGCACTGTAAACCGTCTGTCATCGACCACAGGCAACCTCCTCCCCGGTCACCTTAACCTCCCGATCTCGCATCGCCTGCCAACCAGCCGACATACACGCCCAGATCTCCGCCTGCCACGAACCGCTCAGCAGACCGGGTGTCCTCATCCGAGCGGCGGCGCCCGACGGGATACGGATAGAAGGCACCGCGCCGATGACCAGCAGCGGGTCTCGCCGTCCTCGCCAATCGCCCAGTATTGGGATCAGCGGCACGTCTGGGCCTACCGCCCAGAGACGACCCTGGTGGCTTATTCGCGACACGCCGGGCGATGTGCTCGATACGGGTTGTGCTGATGGTCGATGGTCATGATCCCTTGCTGCGGTCGTTCCTTCCCCCTCGTCCCGGCCGCAGAATGGGTGTGTCATGTCGATGCAGGCTGCTCCCTGGCCGGAGCCGGATCCGCGGGTCGCCGCCGCGATCGCGGCTATGTATGGTTCCCGGAAGAGGGAGCGGCCGCTGGCGGTGGAGGTCCGGGACCGGCTGGGCCAGTGGCTGGCTGATGAGGATTTCGCGGCTGCGTTCGGGATCCGGGGCCGGCCGGCCGGGCTGGTCTGCGTCGCGGCTGGCGCTGGTGACTGTCTTGCAGCGGGCGGAGAAGCTGACCGACCGGCTGGCGGCCGAGGCGGTGCGGGCCCGGCTGGACTGGAAGTACCTGCTGGGGCCTGGGCTTGATGATCCCGGCTTCGATCACACGGTGCTGCCGGAGTTCCGGGGCAAGGTGGCGGAGGCGGGGCTGGAGCAGGTGGCGCTGGAGGCGCTGCTGGCGAAGCTGGCCGCCGATGGCCTGGTCAAGGCGGGCGGGAAACAGCGGACCGATTCCACGCACGTGGCCGCCGCGGTGGCGGCGCTGAACCGGCTGGAGCTGGCCGGCGAAAGCGTGCGGGCCGCGCTGGAGGCGCTGGCCGGCGCGCACCCAGACTGGGTGGCCCAGCGGATCTGCGTGAGCGACTGGGCCAGCCGCTATGGCACGCCGATGACCTCCGCGGCCGCCGCAGTCCGAGGCGAGGCGCGAGGAGCTGGCGATCGCCTGTGCCCGGGACGGGTACGCGCTGGCGGAGGCGGTTTACGAGAGCTCTTCCCCGGCCTGGCTGCGCGAGCTTCCGGCGGTGGACGTGCTGCACCGGGTGCTGGTGCAGAACTACGCCCGCACCATCACCACAGGCGGGCGGGAGGTGATCAGGCGGCGGCCGGTCCGGGCGGCACGGTCATGACAAGGACTGCGCGGCACCGGCATTCCCGAACCTGATCACGCATGCGGCCACCACCGAGGCCACGGTGTCCGACAGCCAGATGACCAGCGTCATCCATGATGAGCTGGCCGCAAAGGACCTGGCCCCCGGGGCGGAGCTACCTCGATTCGGGGTACCACAGCGCCGCCCTGGTGGTCTCCGAGGCCGCCAGGCACGGCATCGTCCTCATCGGGCCGCTGCTCGCAGACACCTCCGCGCAGGCCCGGGCGGGCCACGGCTACGCCCGCGCCGACTTCACCGTCGACTTTGACAGCAAGACCGTCACCTGCCCGCACGGCAAGACCTCAGCGTCCTTGACACCGTGCACCCAGCGAGGCAGCAACGCCATCGTGGTGCACTTCTCCGCCACCAGCTGCGGGCCCTGCCCAGCCCGCGCCCTGTGCACCACCGGGAAACGCCGCCAGCTCACCCTGCCGCCCTGCGACCTGGCCGAAGCCCAGGCCGCCGCCCGCGCCGCGGAGAAGACAATACCGTTCCAGGCACACTACGCCCGCCGCGCCGGCGTCGAAGGGACCATGCACCAGGCCACCAGCCACGGCGCACGCCGCGCCCGCTACCGTGGCCTGCCGAAAACCCGCCCCGACCACGCGTACATGGCCTGCGCGCTCAACTCCTCCGGCTGCACGCCTACTGGACCGGCACCCCACTAGACCGGCGGCGAACCAGCCACCTGGCACGACTCGAACTCGGGCTCGCCGCATGACCTGGAATTAACCACCAGGATCAGAGACGACACCAAACCGCTACGAATTGGAAGGAAACTCCGAACTCTGATGTCCGACTCTTCGCGTTTGCCACAGGTTTCTCTGCGCGCCGACAGGTCGACGACAGGTCGGCTCGTGCACAAAATCCGTGCACAGTGAACAGACAAGAGGCCGGTTCCCTGTTCGGAATCGGCCCCTGACCTTCGTAGCGGGGGCAGGATTTGAACCTGCGACCTCTGGGTTATGAGCCCAGCGAGCTACCGAGCTGCTCCACCCCGCGTCGGTCCCTCTACTTTACGGGCATTGCTGGCGACAGGCAAATCTGCAGCGCGCGGACGCTACCGGCCCGTGGTCGCCTCCGGTCCAGAGTACCGACCCCGCGCTACTGGCCTGGCCGGGCCGACAGCTGGGTGCAGGCCCGCAGGCTGCGGTAATGCGCGACCGCCAGCCGCGCGGCGCGGCCGGTGTCCACGATGGGCTGGCCGGTTCCAGAGACCGTCGCCGGGACGAAACGGACATGCGCCAGCCGGTGCCCGTGCAAGGTGAGCAGCAGCACCCCGGTATCCGTGCTGTAGGACGTCTCCCACCACAGGAAGTTCGCCATGCCGTAGGCAACGAACGTATGGCCGAGCCACCCGGAGCCCTGCAGGATGTGCGCGTGCGACCCGACGATGATGCTGGCACCGGCCGCGGCGAGTTTCGGCGCCAGCGACAGCTGGTTGGCGTCGGGGCAGGCCTGCCCCTCGGTTCCCCAGTGCATGACCACGACGACCACGTCGGCGATCTTCTTCGCCGCCCGCACGGCCGCGAGCGTCCGGTGCAGGCTGATCGAGTTCGCCTCACCCGATCTGGTATTCGTCGCCACCCAGGATGACGCCAGCTCGGCGACCTGCGAAACGCCGAGGAAGGCGATCCGCACGCCCTTGATCGTCACGACGTACGGCTTCCAGGCCGCGGCCGCGTTGGCGCCGATGCCGAGCACGGGGAAGCGGGCGGCCCTGGCCGCGGCCATCGTGTCGGCGAGCCCGACCCGGCCGTAGTCGAGGACATGATTGTTGGCCATGTTCGCCACGTCGATGCCCGCGTCCCGCAGCGCGGTGAACGCGGCCGGCCTGGTGCGGAAGTGGTAGTACTTCGGCTGCGGCTTGCCCCGCGTGGTGACCGCCGTCTCCAGGTTCACCAGGGTCAGGTCGGCTGACCGGAGCAAGGAGGAAATCGGGCCGAACGCCGTCGCCGGATCTCTCAGCAGCTTCGTGGTGCGGCCGGTGAAGTGCACGTCGCCAGCGAACGCCAGCGTGATGTCGCTGCTCGCGGGTCCGGCTGGATCTGAGCCCGTCGCGCCGGGGCTGGAACCGCCTGGCGCCGGATGACTCGCGCTACCCGGCCGGCCACCTGATCCCGCGGGCTGAGCCGCTCCGCTCGCACAGCCAGCAGCGGCCGCGATCGCGCAGAGCAGGATCGCGGCACCGCGGACACCGGCACGGGCCGGACGACTCGGCATCTGGCCAGCCTATGGCGGACGAAAGGCCAGGTCACGCGGAACGCGCGAGAACCAGGCCCGCTTGCCGGGGCTCAGATGCCCGCGTTCGGCGCCCCGGTCGCGGCCAGCCAGATCATGTACCTGGCCCGCCAGGGCGCGCCAGGCGGCTGGGTCAGCTCATGCGGGCTCTGCGTGGTGACGAGGTTCATGACCAGCATCGGCGATCCGCCGAACGCACCCACCTGCCCGGGCTTGGAGCCGAGCACCACCGGATGCCGGCCGGCTCTGGCGATCCCGCCGAGGATCGCCTCGACCACCGCTGGCGGTGCGCCAGGCGAGACCCACGTGACGGGCACGCCGCACATGCCCCTGATCACCTGGCTGAAAACCTGGGCGACGCGCCGGTCGACGATGACCACCGACGACGACCCGCCGATCGCCGAGCACAGCCCGCGCACCGCATCCGCCTCGTGCGCCCCGACGCCGTGCTGTGCCAGGCCGCCTGCCGTCGGCCGCAGCCCGCCACGGGCGCCGGAGTGGGTCAGGCCGAAGCCGAACGAGGTGCTGACCGACGGCAGCAGCATCGCCGCGACGCAGAACGCGCCCACCAGCGCCGCGGTCACCGTCCCGGCACCGCGATCCCTGGCCCGCCGGGTCAGCCACGCGGCGCCCCAGACCGCGAGCAGGATCAGCCCGGGGATGACGACGGGCACGAGCCGCCGGCTCGCCCACGGCTGGTCAGGAACGGTGAAGGGCTGCCACAGGACCGCCGCGGAGCCGCCGAGAATGACGGCGAGCGGTAGTGCCCAGCTCAGCCCGGTGCCGGAGGAATCCCGCCAGGTCAGCAGGGCGCGCAGGCAGCGCCGGAGCAGGATCGCGGCGGCGAATCCGCCCAGCAGGACGGTCGCGATTCCCGCGTACCAGATCACCCAGTACAGGGTGTCCTCGGAGTACAGCCGGGTCGGGTCCACCCGCAGCCCGGCCATCCGCTGCAGCGTGGCCACGTAGTCGGTCTGCACCCGCCCGAGCGTGCCGCGGACGGTCTGCAGGTAAGGCCGGGCGGCGAGCCAGCCCAGCGCCGCGACGACGGCCACGCTGCCCAGCCCGGGCAGCCAGCGCAGCGGGCGGTGCGCCAGGGCGCCGCGGGCCAGGCGCCGCACCCGCGGCAGGCGCATCAGCAGGAGCACCGCGACCGTGAGCAGGACGACGCCGCCAGCGTCAAGCCCGACCACGCGGAGCGGGACCGCCTGCGGCCCGGTCGGCGGCTGCGCGAGCAGGTACGCGGCGGCGATGCCGTAGCCGCCGCCCACGCACAATCCGATAGAGAACGCGACCCCTGCCGCCCGTCTTGCCACCAGCAGCAGGCCAGCGACGACGATCGCAGGAACCAGATACACCAGCGAGGCCAGGCTCAGCAGGCTGGTGAGTCCGAGCGCGAGACCGCCCAGCCCGGCGAGCATCATCTCCAGGGTCAGCGAGGTCAACGTCCGGGAGGGGAGATCGCGCCAGCTGACCGTCCGCAGCCACGACGCGAGCCGCGCGGGCAGGGCCGCGATCCAGGCCCGGGTGTTCGCTGGCGCCGTCACCGAGGCGGCCGTGCCTGCAGGGGTAACTGCGAGCTCCGCCGTGGCGTCGGTCTGCGGCCGCTCGGGCCCGGCATGTTCCGCCGCGGGCGCCATCCGCACAAATCCGGCGATGACCCGCATCGGCGCCGTCTGCGCGGGCCCGGCGGGTACTGGCGAACTGGCCTTGCTCAGGGAGACCGCCTTGCTCAGGGAGACCGGCTTGCCGGCGGACCCCGCCGGGCGGGCGCTGGTCAGCGCGTCGATCACCATGCTCAGCCCGCCGAACAGCAGGACCTGCACGGCTGTCTCGCTGAAGGCGTCCCGGCTCGTGTAGAGCTCAGGCAGGGTCAGCGCGAGCACGAGCGCGCCGGCTGGCGCCCACTGCCGGCCCGCCAGGCGGCCGGCCAGCCCGCCGAACGAGAGCACGGCCAGGCCGCCGAGAACCGGGCCGATCACGGCGCCGCCGCCAGTCCCGCTCGTCCAGAACCCTCCTGCCAGCAGCATCGGCAGCCCAGCCGTTACCGCCGGAACGATGGAATGGCCGTGGGCGATGAACCCGATGCTCGACAGGTGCATGCCCGCATGCGGGCCGCCGAAGGCAGCGAGCGATCCGGGGATGGGCAGCGAGCCGTGCTGGGCGATCCAGAAACCGGTCTGAAAATAGGCGCCGGGCGTCCTGGTGGCGATCACCGACGGCGAGTTCGCGGCCAGCTGCCAGACGACGAAGCCGACGGCAACGGCAACGGTGCCGAAGACTCCGAACCAGCCGAACCAGCGTCGATCGCGGCCCGGGCCCGGGAAGTCGGTCGGCCAGCGACCGGGAATCCTGTGCAGCAGGTTGACAGCAAGCGCCGTCACCAGCGGTGCCGCGATCAGCAGCATCGGCACCGGCGCGAACTCTCCGGCCAGCAGCAGCGGCAGTCCCGGCACCAGCCAGGCGACAATGGCGACCGCGGGAATCACCGTCAGCCTGGCCAGCCCCCGCCCGGTCTGCTGTCCGGGGCGGCGGGGGCGGCCGGCGCGCCCGGGACGCTCCTCCCCATCGGTCCGGACAAGTGCGATCGGCAATGCCAGTTTCGGCAGGCGCGGTTTAGGGACCCGCAGCGTCAGCGTCCTCGCCGGGGGGGCCGGCGGCTTCTCGGGCACCGCCTGCGGGGCAGGCGTCGGCCGGTCCGAGCTGGCGTCGGTCTTTCCTGGTGGCGGCTTCGGGGGACCCACGCCCACCACTGTATGGGGCGCGTCGCGATGCGCACAGATCACGGCCGGCGGAGGCCAGCCAGATGGCGCCGTGAGCAGTGTCAGCCGGTGCCGGCCCGCTTCCGGGTCTGCTCCGACGTGATGCTTAGCGGCTTTTTTCCCCTCCCGACGGCGTACCATGGGGCCGGAAACCGACGGCCCGCCGTTGCGGGAGCCGGAAAAAGCGACCGCCCGGAGGCCCGATGTCCCGCTACGGCACGCGCCGCAGCGGTGGCTCGCGCCGGTACTCACTCGCCATGATGCTCACCGGCTGGGCCGCTGTCGGCCTGGCCGTCATACTCGTCGGCGGCACCCTGTACGGCTACGTGAAGTATCGCAATGTCCTTGACGGCATCAGTCACGAGAGAATTTCCGGCCTCGGCAATCGGCCGCCTAAGCTCAACAATGCGCTGAACATCCTGGTGATCGGATCGGACAGCCGGTCAGGCCGGAACGGCAAGATCGGCGGCCCCGCCCAGGGCCAGCGTTCGGACACCGTGATGATCGCCCATATCTCGCCGGGCGGCGGGCGTATCTCTGTGCTCAGCTTCCCGCGCGACTCGGTCGTGCCGATCTACTCCTGCCCCTCAGAGCCAGGATTCCCTGGCCAGAGCGCGGCACCGGGCAGCGTGGAGCAGCTCAACAGCAGTTTCGCCGCCGGCGGGGCCAACTGCCTGTGGAAGGCCCTTGAGCACACGACCGGCATCCACCTGGACAACTTCATCCAGCTCAACTTCACCGGCTTCATCAGCGTGATCAATGCGATCGGCGGAGTCCCGGTCTGCCTGCCCACCGCCATCCACGCGACGAGATATGACCGGCTGCATCTCAAGGCCGGACGGCATGTTCTCAAGGGATTGAAGGCGCTCGAGTTCTGGCGGCTGCGCGAGGATTTCGGTCTCGGCTCGGACCTACAGCGGATCCAGCGCGATCAGCTGCTGATGGTCGGCCTGGTCCAGAAGATCCTCAAGACGGGCGTCCTGCACAGCCTGGGCAAGACGTGGGGGATCATCGACGCGATCTCGAAGGCGCACGCGCTCACCACCGACGCGGGCCTGACCACGAGCAGGATCGTCACGATCGCGCGGAGCGTCAGCGGGATCTCGAAGAAATCCATCCAGTTCATCGAGGTACCGACGGTCACCTACCCGGCCAACCCGAACTGGGTCGAGTTCGACACGTCCAGGACGCCCAAGCTCTTCAGCGCCATCGAACGCGACCGGGCCCTGCCGAAGGTGCCCAAGGCCAAGAAGTCTCAGAAGGCCAAGAAGACGAAGACCCAGCCGCCCAAGCTGCTCAGTGCGTCCAGCGTCAGCGTCACCGTGCTGAACGGATCCGGCGTGCAGGGCATCGCCGGCACGACGGCGGCAGCGCTCGGCACGCGCGGCTTCCACGTGCTGGGCACGGCCAGCGCGACGTCCCCCAGCGGCGCGGACGACTACAGCTACACCAAGTCGGTCGCGGAGTACAGCGTGACCGCCGACCTGGCGGCCGCGCAGACGGTCGCCGCGCAGTTGCCGGACGTGACGCTGAAGCAGGTCAGCACGGTGACCGCCGGAACCGTGACCCTGATCCTCGGCTCTGACTTCACCAAGCTCGGGCCGCCTCCCTCGCAGCCGGTCGGGAACCTGACCGGGCAGTTCGGCGGGTACAAGGGCAGCACGAACGCGTGCAGGAGCTACGGGACGGCGTTCCAGTCCGTCAGCGGCTGACAGATACCTGGCGGGGACAGCCGGCCGAGGGTTTTGTTCACACCGAAGCCCTGAGATCATCTCCGGCTGGCGAGCCCCGCGGCCTGCTCGACCCGGATGCGGTTAAAACCGACCGCAGCGGCTAAGAACCCTGCCGAGAGCAATGGGGCACGGGGACGTTCAGCAAAATGCCGGGGGGCGCTCGCCGCGGGGGCGGCGTGCTTCTCGTGTATTCGGCTGGGCCGCTGCCGTGTTCGCGGTCGTGCTGGTGGCCGGGACGCTGAGCGCGTACGCGGTGTACCGGGACCTGTTCGGCAAGATCCGCCAGGTGAAGGTGACCGGCCTGGGGCACCGGCCGCCTGGATACAACCACTCGCTGAACGTCCTGGTGATCGGCTCCGACACCCGCACGGGCAAGAACTCCAGGTTCGGCGCCCACATCCCGGGCCAGCGCTCCGACACCGTGCTCGTCCTGCACCTGTCGCCCGGGTTCAGGCGAGCCGTCGTGATGAGCATTCCGCGCGACTCCGTCGTGCCGGTGCTGGCCTGTCCGCGGCTGCCCGGCTCGCCCGGGCAGGCCGCGCAGCCCGGTCAGATCGAGCAGATCAACGAGACCTTCTCGAACGGCGGCCCCGGCTGCCTGTGGAAGACGATCGAGCAGACGACCCATATCAGGCTCGATCACTTCATGGAACTGAACTTCACCGGCTTCGAGCACGTCATCAACGACCTCGGCGGCGTCCGCATCTGCCTGCCGTACCCGATCAGCGACCGGCGCTCGAAGCTGCGCCTGTCCCGCGGCATCCACCACGTCATGGGAGCGGAGGCGCTGGCGTACTGGCGGGTCAGGTACATCGGCGTCGGCTCCGACCTGGAGCGGATCCAGCGCGACCAGTACCTGATGGCCTCGGTGGCCCAGGAAGTGAAGCACACCAACCTGCTGGGCGATCCCGCCCGCGTACTCAAGCTGGTCAGCGATATCGCCGGGTCGCTGACGACTGACAGCGGGCTGAGCCAGAGCGCGATGATCACGCTCGTGCAGAGCCTGCGGCACCTGCCGCTGCGGGCGGTCCACTTCGTCGAGGTGCCGGTCGTCACCTATCCCCCGAACCCCAACTGGGTGCAGTGGTCCGGCCAGGCGGCCACGCTGTTCAAGGCGATCGCGCAGGACAGGAAGCTGCCCAGGGTGCACAAGAAGAGACATGGCCGCCGGGCGCACCCGGCCAGTTCGTCGTCGAGCGGGCGGCCTGGCAGTCCGTCGTCGAGCGGGCGGTCAGGCAGTCCGTCCGCCAGCCGGTCACCGCCGCCGTCGCCGCTGTCCGGGCTGTCCAGGCACTACGGCGGCATCACCGCGGGCGCCAACGTCTGCAGCGACTCGAGCGCCTTCCAGGGTCCGCTGGGCGGCCACTGAATCGACCCGCGCCCGCAGTCGGGACTCGCCCGCCAGTTGCTCGATCCCGGCAAACATGCATGATCATGGAAGTATGGCCGCGGGAGCCGCCACAATGGGCTGGTGAAGCTTTTCATTAGCTGGCACGATCCGGCGGCGGCCCGGGCTGGGATGCGCGAGCGGCTGCCGGCCCAGACCATCGACCGGGTTACCGAGGCGATCGAGTTCGCGCAGGCCAGCCACGGTGATCAGCGCCGGCCGACCGGCGCACCGTACCTCGAGCACCTGCTCGAGGCCCTCGAGGTACTCGTCGCCGGCGCTGGCGTCACCGATCCCGATGTGCTGGCCGCGGCGGTGCTGCACGACGTCGTCGAGGACACCGGTGTCTCCAACGACGAGCTGGCCGAACGGTTCGGGCCGCGGGTCGCCGAGCTGGTGGGCTGGGTGACGATCCCGGAACCCGGTCCTGGCGAGGACCGGCTGGCGGTCAAGCAGGCCAGCTTCCGCCGCCTCGCGACCGCACCCCAGGACGCCATCCTCGTCAAGCTCGCCGACCGGCTCAGCAATGTCCAGACGCTGCGGAACCTGGGCATGGACCGCCAGCGCTCCTACTATGCCCAGACGGTCAGCTACATCATCCCGCTGGCCGCCGGCGAGCCGTGGTTCGCCGCGTGGTACAGCGACTGGCAGAGCGCCCACGCCGATCTCGCCGACCTCGCGGGCCCCGGCCCGGCCTAGCTAGGTGGTGGCCGACCCGGGGCCGCGAGGCCCGCTAGATCAGCGGGGGGCGGCCCGCTTGGGTCATCCGCCAGGCCGTTCGCAGCGATATCGGCTGGCGACGGCCCGGGGCGGTCTTCCAGCCCTCGGCGAACCCGGCAAACCAGGCCCGGAGCGCGGCCCGCGTTCGCTCCCGCAGGAGCGTGATCACGACCCAGTCGGCCAGGTAGACGGCGGCCAGCGGCCACGGCAGGTTCCGCCGGGCGAGCCAGACCCGGTTCCTCGCCTCGAGCCGGTACCAGGTCTCGTGCCGGGCATTGTGCACCGCCGGGTGACACATCGTCGCATCGGCGTCGTACTCGAGCCAGTAACCGAGGTCCATCAGCCGCCACGACAGGTCGGTCTCCTCGTGCCCGAAGAAGAACGCGTCGGGCTGGCCGCCGGCCTCCAGGTACGCCGACCGCCTGATCGCGCACGCACCGCCGGCGAAGGTAGTGACGACCGAGGAACGCTCGGGGTCAGACGCGCGCAGCCGCGGCACGTGCCAGCGCCCGCCGGGTCCGCCCTCGGGATCGACGACGCGGAACGAGAGCACCGCGAGCTGCGGGTCCACGGCGAACCGGGCAGCGACGTGCTCCCCGAGCGCCGTCGGCTCGGGGTACCAGCCGTCGTCGTCGAGGAACAGCACGACGTCCCCCGCGCACGCGCGGACTCCCGCGTTGCGGCCGCCTGCCACGCCGGCGTTCTCCGCCAGCCGCATCGCCGTTACCCCGGACGGCACCGGCCCGACGTCGGCGCCGTTGCCGATGATCACGAGCTCGGCACCGGCCGCTCGCAGCGGCGCCGAGCTCTCGATGGCACGGGCCAGCTCATCGGGCCGGTTGCCCATCGTCAAGATCACGATCGACAGCTTCAACGCAACCGCCTCGAGGCCATGATCGCGACAAGGTGCGCCACCACCATCAGGGCTGCCACCACCAGGCACGCGAGGACGAGCACCCTGGTCGCGGTCAGGTCGCCGCGGATCGCGTCGATGATCGCGGTGATCAGGATCAGCAGGGAGAGTTCCACCGGGTGGGTGATCCGGTGGATCCGCAGCAGGCTGGCCAGCTTCCTGGCCCGCGCGAGCCCGGCGCTGGCCGGCGCCAGGGCTTCGTCGTCGTGGCCGGCCGGCAGGCCCGCCTTGGCCCGCGCGACCACGACGTTGTCGGTCTCGGCCCTGACCAGCATGGCGAGCAGCGCCGCCGCGATGCCGGCGGTGACGAAGCCGCCGGCCACCGTGAAATGACCCTGCGCCCGGAAGCCGAGGCCGGCGAGCAGGGCGCTCTCGCCCAGGTAGTGGCCGACCCCGTCCAGGTAGATACCGGAGGCCGATTTCCGATTGCTCCACCTGGCGAGCTCGCCGTCGGAGCAGTCGAAGATCAGGTACAGCTGGATCAGCAGCGCCCCGATCACCGCCGTGGCCAGGCCGCCGAACGCGATGACGAGGCCGGCCGCGATCCCGCACGCGATGAAGCTGGCCGTGACCGCGTTCGGCGACCAGCCCAGCCGGGCGAAGACCCAGGTGGCGTAGGGAGAGAGCTTGCGGCCGTAGAGCCGGCCGAGCCAGTGCTCGTCGTTCAGCCGGTCGAGCACCGCCTGCGGCTGGCCCTTCTCCCGCAGCTCAGCGAGCGATGGCGCTGACATACTCCTCCACTGCCTTGGCGACCTCGGCCGGCGACATGTCGAGACGCTCGAGTATGGTGTACCGCCCCGGCCTGGTCGCCGGAGCGTGGCAGACCGCCGCGCTGAACTGCTCGCCGGACAGGCCGACTTCCTCGGGAAGCCGCGGCAGGCCGTGCCGCTCCAGGCAGGACGATATCGCCGCGTACTGCTCGGCGTTACCCCGCAGGTACGTGCAGAACAGGGCGCCGAGGCCGGCCAGCTCGCCATGGCTGGCGGTGCCCGGGTAGAGCTGGTTGATCGCGTGCATGATCTCGTGGTCGCCGCCGCTGGCCGGACGGCTCGAGCCCGCCACCGCCATCGCCATGCCCGACAGGATCAGCGCCTCGGCCAGGACGGTCAGGAACTCATCGGAGGTCGTCGGGCCGGGCTCGTGCAGGACCGCGTGGGCCGCTGACCGGGCCATGGCGACGGCCAGGCCGTCGACCTGCTCGCCGGTGTCGGCCGCCGAGAGTTCCCAGTCCGCGACGGCGGACAAGTTGCTGACCGCGTCACCGATCCCCGCCGTCGAGAGCGCGCCGGGAGCCTGCCTGACCCGGTCCAGGTCGACCACGACCGCGACCGGCGGCACTACCCCGTAGGAGCCGCTGCCCGACTCGTGCGTCAGGGTGCTCACCGGGGAGGCGATCCCGTCGTGTGCCAGGCTGGTCGCGACCGCGACCATCGGGATGCCCGCGACGTGCGCGGCCAGCTTGGTCACGTCGATGGTCTTGCCGCCGCCGATCCCGGCGACTGCCTCGTAGGAGCCGGCCCGCAGCTCCTTGCCGAGCGCGACGGCGCTGTCGTAGCCGCCATCGGGGATCCTGATCACCTCGACGCTGCCTGGCGGCAGCTCGGCCGCGATCGCGTCGCCCTGGCCGGGGCCGACCGCGACGGCGACCCGTCCCCCGGTCGTGATCTTCCGGTCCGACAGAAGCTCAGCGAGGCCGGCGATCGCCCCGGGCCTGACATCGATGACCAGCGGGGCGGCGAGCATTCGCGCCAGCAGCGGCATGATCCTCCTCCGGCAAACCGCCCGCCAGGGGCCGGGCGCACGGCGGGATTCCGCGCCGACGATGGGTTCCCGCGGGATCCCGCGCGGCGCTATCCCGCGAGACTAGCAGCGGCTGGCGATCTCCCTGGCCCGCCGCAAGTCTGCGTGGTTATCTACCTCGACCCATTCCACGGCGCCGATCGGTGCCGCGAGTACCGCGCCGCCCCGCTCGGAGAACTCGGCGAACCCGTCCTCGTAGTACAGGCCGGGATCGCGCCGCCAGGTGGTCTCCAGCGAGTCGGCGAGGGCGACGGCGGCGGCCGGCTCGATCAGCGTGACGCCCATGTACTCGCCATGGGCGTGCGCCGGGTCCATCACCTTGGTGATCCGCAGCAGCATCCCGTCGGCGTCGAGTACGACCTTCATCTCCTCGTCGGCCAGCGACTTGATGTCGTCGATCGCGATGATCACGCGGCCGAGCAGGGGCTCGCGCCGGCCCCCGTTGCCGGCCCTGGTCGCCGGGCCGGGCCGACCGGTCCCGGCTGACCCGGCAAACCCTGCCGACCCGGCAGGCCCGGCCGACCCGGCCGACCCGGCAAACCCTGCTGACCTGGCTGGCCCTGCTGACCTGGCTGGCCCTGCTGACCTGGCTCGCCCTGCTGACCTGGCTGGCTTGGGCTGGACCGCGGCCCGGGCTGCCGCGCTCGCCGCCAGCAGCGTCTTCTCCACGCTCGCCGGATGCACGGTGTCGCCGTTGACGAGCAGGACGCCGCGGCCGAAGTACTCGCGGGCGAGCCACAGCGAGTAGGCGTTGTTCCACTCCTCGGCCCGGTCGTTGTGGACCAGGTCGATCGAGACGCCGTAGGTCCGCTCGAGCTCGGGCACCCGGTCGGCGACCAGGCCGGCCGCGTACCCGACGACGATCACCACCTCGGTCAGGCCCGCCGCTGCCAGGTTGCGGATCGCGATATCCAGGATGGTCGTGTTGCCAGCGACCGGCAGCAGGGCCTTCGGCCGTCCGTCCGTATCGGGACGGAGCCGACGGCCAGTTCCCGCGGCGAGAACCATACCGATCACCGGCGGTCTTCCTCCCTGGGCACGAGGTAGCCGATCAGAACTTTCCGGCAGATGAGCACACCAAGATACGCTGCGAGCCCAAGGTACCCGAATGTGGCCAGGCCGAACGTCGCGGCGAGGCCGGCGACGAACAGCCGGGTTTCCCATCCGATGCGCGGGCCAGGACCCGCGCCGGCTGCGACCCTGTTGCGTTCGCCCGAAACGGCTCCGCTCTCCGCGGTTGCGCCCGAAACGGCTCCGCTATCGGCGGTTGCGCCCGCAGCGGTTCCGCCTGCGACGGCTCGGCGGGCCTCGGCCGTGATGCTGGCGTACCAGAGGAAGGTCATCGCACAGAGCGAGAAGATGGCCGGACCCGGCACGCCGAGGGCGAAGCCAAGAGCCCCCAGGTAGACGTACTGGGCCAGCGCGAGGAGTACTGGCACCAGCCAGTCGAACCTGCCGTCATGCGGATGACTCGAACCGGGCGCGGCGAGCATCATCACGACCGGCGGCGTCATGGCGATGAAGCCCGGCAGGCCTCGCAGCCCGAGAGCGGCCAGCATCGCCGTGGCGATCAGGCCGGCGAGGGCGGGCGGCAGCGGAATCAGGTTGCCCTGCACCAGCCGGCCGGCCCAGCGTGCCGCCCGGCCGTCATCCCGGAGCGCCAGCACCACGTCCTGCGAGGCCGGAGCTTGCGCACCAGCCGCCGTCGCCGTCGCCGGAGCGATCCCAGTCTCGGCAGCCGTCGCCGCGGTGACCCGCACCGCGGCTGTAGTCCTCTCCTTTCCGGTCACCCCCACGATCGCCGTGACCCGCGCCACCGGGTTCCGCGCTGTCGTCGGCGCCGACCCGCTGGGCGACAGCCGACCGCCCAGCCCCACGCCCGCCACCGGGGAAACGCCCGGCCAGGTCCCGGGCGGCGCGATCTTCGCGAGCAGCGCGACCGTGCTCGCGAACGCGAACACCTCAACGGCGAGCACCGTGAAGAGCGCTGCTTGCGGTCCGCCGGCGGCGAGCGCCGCCGCGGCGAGCAGCGCCCGCACGCCTGCCGGCGGGCAGAGCAGCCGTCCCGTCCATCGCCTGCGCGCGGGACTCCGGCCGAGCTCGCGGCAGCGCCCGGCGTCCACCGCCGCGACGCGGCACGCGCCGAGCAGCTCGGTGACAGCCACCGAGATCACCGTCATGACGGCCAGCGGCCACATCCCGATCAGCGCGGTCGGCCTGGCGCCCGCTGCCATGCCGCCGTAGATCGCGCACTCGGCCACGACCGCGCACACCGCCGAGAGCCAGCCGAAACCACGCGCGCAGGCGACAGCCTCCGCTCCGTCAGGCGCGTCGGCGCTGCCTAGCTCGGCACCAGCCGACGTGGCACCAGCCGACGTGTCATAGGCCGACATCTCAACGGCCGCCAGCGTCTCACCGGCCGGCGAGTCATCGGCTGGCAACTCCACGACCAGCCCGCTGCCGGCCGCCCCGCTGCCAGCCGCCCCGCTGCCAGCCGCCCCGCTGCCAGCCGGCCGACCGACCGACGGCGGCTCGGCCCGCGGGCCTTCGCGCGGGGGTCCGCTGTCAGCAGGTTCTTCGTCATCCCAGATCACGTCGGGCAAGACGAGCCAGTCCGTGCTGTCGTCCGAAACTCTGGCCGCCCGCACCGCCGACCGGGATGGCGCAGCGGCCTGGCGCTGCGTGAATGCCGCGAGCCGCCCGGCCCCGGCCATGACCAGCAGCCAGCCGCCCATGGCAATCAGGCCCCTGGCGCTGTCGCCGCCAGGTCCCCCGCTGAACCAGGCCGCGGCGCACAGCGCCAGCAGCAGCGAGATCCCGGTCAGCGAGTTCGGCGCGATCGCCCGGCCTGCCGCCCAGCCCGCCAGCCTGCGCACGGCGCGCCGGACCCTGGCGGCCGCCGCACCGCACAGGGCCGCCAGCCGGAGGGCGGCGCTGCCCTTGTCTGCCTGCTGCCCGATGCCGGGGCCAGCAACGAGCTTTCCGTTCGCCGGGCGCTTCAGTCCAGAGACGATCTGGTCCTCCCTGGCACGAGAGTGTGACCAATTGCAATTGATCAATTACTTAGCGTACTGAACAGTTCCGGCGGCCCGCTGCTTTCCTCAAATCCGGAGCGTCTGCTCAGCGGGTTAGCCAGCAAGGCACGCCCGTGCGCGGCTGCTCTCGCGGCTAGGTAGGGTCCGATCATGCGGACAGTCGCCGTGGTGCTGGCCGGCGGCTCGGGCGTCCGGCTAGGCGGAACCACCCCGAAGCAGCTGCAGCTGCTGGCGGGGCGCACCTTGCTCGAGCACTGCGTCGCGGCGTTCGACACCGCCCCGGGGGTCGACGAGATCGTCGTCGTGATGCCGGCCGGCCTTATCGCCGAGGCCACTCAGATCCTGGGCGGACGGTTCGGCAAGGTCAGCCAGATCATCGCGGGCGGCGCCGACCGGCCGGGCTCGACCAGCCGCGCGATCGACCTGCTCAGCCGCGGCGGAGAAGACTGCCACGTGCTCTTTCACGACGCGGCGCGGCCGCTCGTCGACCAGCGCATCATCGCCGACTGCGTGGCCGACCTGGCCGAATGCGAGGCGCTCGGGGTCGTCGTGCCGACCGCCGACACCATCGTCGAGCTGGCCGACGGCATGATGACGTCGATCCCGCCGCGCGAGTCGCTCGGCCGGTGCCAGACACCGCAGGGCTTCCGGCTCTCGCTCATCCGGCGCGCCTATCAGCTGGCCGCAGCCGACCGGGACAGCGGAGCGCTCAAGGCGACGGATGACTGCGGTATCGTGCTGCGCTACCTGCCGGACGTGCCCGTCCGCGTCGTCCCCGGCAGCGAGCGCAATCTGAAGATCACCTACCCGGGCGACCTGCGCATCGCCGAGGCCGCCCTGGCCGAGGCAGCCGACCAGAGCACCTGATGACCGGGAGAGCCTGACTCAGTCCAGCGGCTTGGCAGGCGAGCCGCGCACCATGCGGCGCGGCGAGCTGGTGAGGAACCCGGCCCCCCAGCACACATGCATGGTCGCGAGGACGACCGGCAGCCACGCCAGCGCGGGCCGGCCGAGCCTGCCATCCGTACCCGCCCTGGCGACCACCACGAGCACGCTGACCATGTAGGCGAACGGGATGCCGAAGCACGCGGTCAGCAGCCAGGGCCACCAGCTGCCGGCGTTGATGCCGAGCCCGATAACCCCGGCGATCCCGGCCAGCGTTCCGGCCAGCAGCGCGAGCACCACGGCCACCGGCGTCAGGTAGCGGAGGTTCATCGTGCCCGGGTGGCGCTGTGCGATCACCCGCCGCCACCTGCCGTACAGGAAGTACTGCGAGGCAAGCTCGCGGACG
>DATKQH010000122.1:0-41109 GCA_035532775.1 Streptosporangiaceae bacterium | reverse complement strand
CGCACCAGCGCTGGTCCGGCCGCTGACCCGGCTGCTCGGCATGCCGCTTGCCGCCAGCCGGGGCGCAACAGGGATGCTGGCCACCCGCGGCGCGCTGACCGCGGTCCGGCGGACGGTGGCCACCGCCGCGCCGATCCTGGTTACCCTCGGCATCGCCGGGGCGGCGCTGGCCGGCACCGATACCCTCGCCGGTACCCAGGAGGCCGCAGCGCACAGCCGGATAACCGCGTCCGCGATGGTCACGCCCTCCGGCGGAGGGGGCATCGCGGATTCGACAGTCGCGGCGATCCGGGCGGTTCCCGGCGTCCGGTCGGCGGTCCCGGTGACGGACACGAACGTCTTCGTGCGAAACGGCGAAGATGTGGAGACCTGGACCGGCCGGTATCTCAGCGGACCCGGTTCGGCAGGGGTGTTCAGGCTGCCGGTAGCAGCCGGCAGCCTGAACGCGCTTACCGGCACCGGTACGGTCGCCGTGCCGACCGGCAGCTGGCGGCTGGGCCAGACCGCCAGTCTGTGGCTGGGCGACTCGGCTCCGGTCCGGCTGCGGGTGGTCGCCGTCCTCGCGAACCAGATCGACCTGGCCCAGACCGTGCTGCTGCCCTGGGCGCTGCGCGACGCCCACACCTCCGCGCCGATCGCAAGCCAGGTGTACCTGCGCCTGGCCAGTAAGGCCAACCTCGGCGCGCTGCGCGCAGCGGCAGCGGCCGGAGGCGGCACCATCACCTCGGCGGCGGGATACGCGTCGGCAGCCAACGCCCTGCAGAACCGCGTCACCAACCTGCTGCTGATCGCCGTACTCGGCCTGACCCTGGCCTATTCCGCCATCGCCATCGCGAACACCCTGGCCATGGCGACCGGCAACCGGGCCCGCGAGCTTGGCATGCTCCGCCTGGCAGGCGCCACACCCCGGCAGGTGCTGCGCATGATCGGCCTGGAGGCCACCCTCGTGGCCGGCATCGGGATACTGCTCGCCACGGCCGTGACAGCGATCACCGTGACCGGACTGCGGGCCGGCCTGTCCGGGCTGGCCCCGGCGGTGCCGGTAATCATCCCCTGGCAACTGCTCTCCGGGATGGCAGCGGCCTGCCTGACGATCGCGCTGCTGGCCAGCGTGATCCCGGCCGCAGTCACCCTGCGCAAGTGCCCGGCCGACCTGGCAGGGGCGATCGAATAGGAACGGGACCGCCTTACTGGCCACCGCCGGAAGATCCCGCCAGGCCGGTGGTGAATGCGCCTGCCGCCTGGCGGCCCAGCACCAGCGCACCGAGATAGATCACCGTCAGCGGGCTGAGCGCGGTGAGCCCGGTCAGCGCGGTGTAGGCGCGCAGCGGGGGTGTTCAAGCTGGCGCCCGGCTGCACCGGTGGACGCCCCGGAGCGGTATCTGCGCACCGCCAATACCAGGGTCCGCACCGCCAGCCAGGTGACCGGCCAGCTCCATGATCGCGGCCGTGGTCGCCTGGACCTTCCAGACCTTGGTGACCTTCCGACCGGACTTGGTGGCATGGGGGCACCCGGGTGCACACCATCCCCGTGGCCCTGGCCACACCGATCGCCGCAGCCCGCGCGATCACCGGGCCATCGTCGTCGCTGTCGATCTCGACAGGTTTTCGCATTAGCTTGTCCTTCCACCTCACGCGGGCCGCAGGTTCACATCGCGGGCTGCCCGGCGGGGATGTGGCTCAAAGGGAATGCGGAATCTGACCCGCGTGCTCGAAGCCAGTCCTCGACCCTTCCAGCGAGATGCCTCAATGCCTGACTAACCGACGGCCTCAACGTGCCAGCGAAGACTCGGCATCGACGGGTAACCCCCTCCTGATCACACCAGCGCAGTACCGACGGCGCAGCCCAACGCCCATGCACGCCATGATCACCACCTGGGGCAACGCGGCACGAACCAGCCAGGAAACAAACGGGCAGGTCACCGCCCGATTTTCACGCCGTCTCGGCATCCCCGCACCGGGGCCAGGGGGACTAAGGGCCTGGAAATGAACGACACGCTCGGTTGGACCAACTCGGGGCCCAGGCCGCACAGGCCGGCGGCAGTGAACTTGTCCGGTTCGAAGCGGAAGCTGCCACGCTTGCGCGCGGTTGCCACGGTGCTCCCGGTCAGTGGCGCCAGCCGTTCCATCGCCGACCGGCGGGCGCGGGCAGGTTGATCACGAGATCGCGGCGGTTGCGGGGATTATGCCCAGTCTGTCGGTGGCACCCAGGCCAAAGACGATCACCTGGCCGAGTGCCCGCGCCGAGGACATTGGCGCGAGGTTGGCCGACCCGGTCCCGTTCTCGGGCGAGAGCCGCACGCCCGGTCTTCCGAGGCACAGGATGCTCGGCGTGATGGTCACGTGGCCGACCGAGGTACGCAGCGGGAGGAAGTGGATCCTGGCCAGCGTGTGCGGTCTTCGAACAGTAGTCCCTGTCAGGCCACGACGTCGCCCAGCAGGTCCACCACCTGGCGAGCGCCGGTGCCGTCGCGGTCCTTAGTCGGGTTCAGGATCGTCACGTCCATGCCGCGGAAGCCTGGCGCGGTAGTGAGGGGGCGGAGCAGGTCCCGGAGCTGATCCCAGTCCAGGCCGCCGGGCTGCGGATAATCGACGGCCGGGAGTGCCCCGGTGGACAGCACGTCCAGGTCGAGGTGAGCCCAGAAGCCGGGCAGCGCGCCGAGGTAGTCCGCCGCGGCCCGGCCTGCCGCGGCCGGGCCCTGGGCGAGGATCTGCTCGCAGCTTATCTGGCGCAGCCTCGCGGCGATGGCGGGAGGCACCGCGGCCCCCTTCTGCTCGGCTTCCTCCTGGTCCCTGGCCCCGAGCAGGATGACAGCTTCCGGCGAGATCAGCCTCCGTCCGCCGGTCAGCGCGGGCGGCCCGGCGCCAAGGATGATCGCCAGCTCCATGTCCGCGGCTTCGCCGCTCGGGCTGGTGATGCCGGTGTAGCAGTCCAGGTGCCCGTCGATGAACGCCAGGCCGGCGCCGGGAGCGGTGTCACCGAGGGCGGCCGCGATTCCGATCAGCACGCTGCAGCAGCCGCCGACCAGCAGTGGCCTGCGCCCAGCGCGCAGCATCTCCCCGGTGGCCGCGCGGATTACCGCGCTGGCTGCGACCAGGCTGGAGAACCCGATGATCCCGGTCGCCGGATCGCGCACCGGATCGGCCAGCGCGACCTGCAGGTTACCCAGGTCAGGGACGCCGAGCCGGCTCACCAGCCCGGCGGCGCGGAGTGCGGCGGGCATCCGCTCGCATCCGGCGAACGCGCCTGAGGAGTCCACCGGAACTCCGGCCAGGCAGTCTATGAGCATCACCCATTATCACCCGCAGGCCGCGCGGTGACCCCGCGCATCCACGTCACCCGCCGGCCCAGGCAGCCGCCCCCAGCTGGGTATGTCAGGATGTGGCCGGTGGCCAAGCGACGTCGTTGCTTGTGATCTTCGCGACGCCGCGGTATCGCCCTGGTCACGCTGGCTGTGGGGGATGCCGGGTTGGCCTGGCCTTGTTTCGCTAGTTGAGTGAACCGGCTGGCGCCGAAGGCCGTGCAGCGGACGGGGCCTGACCGCGGCCTCGCTGTTCACGGCTGGCGACGCCGGCGCCGGGCCCGCCGCGCGCGAGCTTGCCAGGAGGTCAGCTATGACCACAGCGCCCCACCTGGTAACCGGCGCGTGGTCGTGATCGCGACAGGTTTACGCGCGGGGGCAAGCTCGACATCGCCGCCGCCGCCGGCCCTTGCACATCACCACTGGCCGGACTAACGTCTGGACACATGTCCGAAAGTCTGGCTACCGAGGCGACTCGGCGTCAGCTCTCTGCCCGCCAGGCCGACACGGCGCGCCGGCTGACCGAGGCCGGAGTGGACGAGGTCAGGCAGGCAGGCTACGAGAGCCTGAGCATCAGGGACGTCGCCCGAAGAGCCGGGGTCGCGGCGGCGACCGCCTACACCTACTTCGTGTCCAAGGATCACCTGCTGACCGAGATCTTCTGGCGCCGACTGAACGCGCTGCCGCCGGTCGGCAGGGACCAGCCGCCCGCCAAGGCCCGGGCCGTAGCCGTGCTGCGTGAGCTCGCCCTGCTGGTCTCGGAGGAGCCAGAGCTTGCCGCGGGCTGCGCGGCCGCGATGTTCGGCAGCGAGCCCGACGTCCGGCAGCTGCGACTGCAGATCGGGACGGAGATTCACCAGCGGATCGAGGCGGCGGCCGGACCTGGCAGCGCTGCGGCCCGACTGCTTGAGCTCGCGTACTTCGGGGCCATGGTAGAGGCGGGGCTCGGTTACACGACCTACAGGCATATGGCCGGCCAGCTGGCCGAGGCCGCCGAGCTGATCATGGGGTGAGCCACGTGAGCGCGGTGTCCTTCAATCCGTACGACTACGCGATGCACGACGATCCCTATCCCGTTTACGCCCGGCTGCGGGACGAGGCACCGCTGTACAGGAACGACGAGCAGGACTTCTGGGCGCTGTCCAGGCACGCCGATGTCGCTGCCGCGTTCCGCGAACCGACCAGGTTTTCCAGCGCCAACGGCGTCTCCATCGACCCGGCGGCCTGGGGACCGCGCGCGCACCGCGTCATGTCCTTCCTGGCTCTCGATCCGCCCAGGCACAGCCGGATGCGGGCGCTGGTGTCGAAGGGATTCACGCCACGACGGGTACGCGACCTTGAGCACTCCATCCTCGGCCTGACCCGCCGTTACCTGGACCTGGCGATCGAGCAGCGCTCGTTCGACTTCGTTACCGACTTCGCCGGCCTGCTCCCGATGGACGTGATCTCGGACCTGGTGGGCGTGCCTGAGGCGGACCGGGCGGAGCTGCGACGGCTGGCCGACACGACCGTGCACCGTGAGGTCGGCGTGCACGATGTCCCGCCCGCCGGCGTCGAGGCTGCTCTGACGCTTGCCAGCTACTACGCCGACCTGGTGCGGGAAAGGCGGCGCAGCCCGAAGGCCGACCTGGCCTCCGCGCTCGTGGCCGCCGAGATCGATGGTGACCGGCTGACCGACACCGAGGTGATCGGCTTCCTGTTCCTGATGGTCGTAGCAGGGAACGAGACGACCACCAAGCTGCTCGCGAACGCCGTCTACTGGGGCTGGCGTCACCCCGCGGAGCTGGCCAAGGTGCTGCATGATCACTCGCGAGCCGGCGACTGGGCCGCAGAGACGCTCCGCTTCGACGCCTCGACGCAGATGATCGCCCGCACGGTCGCGGAGGATTTCCAGGCGCACGGCCAGGCCATCACCGCGGGCAGCAGGCTGCTGCTGCTGCTCGGATCGGCCAACCGCGACCCGGCCGCCTTCCCCGACCCGGATCGCTTCGACCTGGACCGGGACACCTCCGCGCTGATCAGCTTCGGCGCCGGGCGGCACTACTGCCTGGGCGCTAACCTGGCCCGGCTTGAGGCCAGGATCGCGCTCGGCGAGTTCGTCAGCAGGGTCCGCGGATACGAGATCGACGAGGCTCGCGCCGAGCGGGTCCACTCGGTAAGCGTCAGAGGCTTCGCTGCGCTGCCCATGCTGGCGCAGGCACGCCAAGCTGCCGGGGTTCCGAGGTCCCCGTAGCGGAAGTCCGGATCGAATTCGCCTGAATGGTCCTTGCGCTCCGCCGAGGCCTGAACTGTAGCCTGGACAAATGTCCAGAACAAGAGACCGCTTTGCAGGCAAAGTCGCGATCGTGACGGGTGCGGCGCGGGGAATCGGCGAGGCCTATGCCAGGGCCCTGGCCGCCGAGGGTGCCGCTGTGGTCGTTGCCGACCTCAATTCCGAAGCCGGAGCGAAGGTCGTGGCCGGAATCGAGGCGGACGGCGGTCAGGCCGTCTTCGCGCACACCGATGTCGCTGATCCGGAGTCGGCGCGCGCCATGGCCGCGCTGGCGGTGAAGCGTTTCGGCGGTATCGACTGCCTGGTCAACAACGCCGCGATCTACGGCGACATGCACTTCAACACGCTGCTGGCCGTGGACTGGAACTATTACAAATCCTTCATGGGCGTGAACCTGGACGGCGCGCTTGCCTGCACCCGCGCGTGCTATGAAGACATCGCCGCGCGCGGGGGCGGCGCGATCGTCAATCAGTCCTCGATCGCGGCCTGGCACTACGCGAGCTTCTACGGCCTGGCCAAAGTGGGCATCAACGGCCTGACCCAGCAGCTCGCGCACGAGCTTGGCTACCTGAACATCAGGGTCAACGCGATCGCACCGGGACCCACCGACACCGAAGGCACGCGCATGTTCGTCGGCGAGGGGGTCGGCGACCTGGTGAAATCCGCCGCGCTGCAGCGGCTCGGCCAGCCCGCTGACATGGTGGGCGCCTGCCTGTTCCTGCTGTCGGACGAGGCGAGCTGGATCACGGCGCAGGTCATCAACATCGACGGCGGCCAGATCTTCCGGCCATGAGCCCGCGCGGGACATGGCCCTGTTTGGCCTCGCAATTGCGGGTAACGGCAGTAGAGCGGCTCTGGTTACGCATCGCTGTCATCCCACCAACTGGCCACGTGCACAGATGTCGCCCCGTCGTTCGCCAACCCGCTGGCAGGAGGGAGTTCCCGTGCCGAATGTCATGCGAAAGTGGTGGACTCTGGTCGTCGTCTGCACCGGCATCTTCATGCTGCTGCTGGACATCACGATCGTGAACATCGCGCTGCCGGACCTGGTCAAGAGCCTGCACGCTTCCTTCAGCGACCTCGAGTGGGTCATCGACGCCTACGCGATCTCGCTGGCGGCGCTGCTGCTCATCGCGGGCTCGCTCGGTGACCTGGTAGGCGCGCGGAGGGTCTTCCTCGGCGGGCTTGCGATCTTCTGCGCCAGCTCGCTGCTGTGCGGCCTGGCGCAGTCGTCGGCGTTCCTGATCACGTTCCGCGCTGTCCAGGGCATCGGCGGAGCCGCCATGTTCGCGACGTCGCTGGCCCTGCTGGCGCACAAGTACCGAGGCCGGGACCGCGGTATCGCGCTGAGCGCATGGGGCGCCACCGCTGGCGGCGCTGTCGCGATCGGGCCGCTCGTCGGCGGCGCACTCACCTCCGGCATCAGCTGGCGGTGGATCTTCCTGATCAACGTGCCGATCGGCATCGCCGCCTTCGCCGCCACTATCGCCAGGGTGGACGAGGCGCCGCGCAGGCCAGGCGTCCGGCCGGACTGGCTCGGCTTCGTGACCCTCGCCGGTGCCATGTTCGCCGGCATCTACGGACTGATCAGGGGCAACCAGGATGGCTGGACCAGTCCGGGGATCCTGGTTGCCTTCGCCTCCTGCGTGGTCCTGCTGGCTGCGTTCCTCCTGGTCGAGCACCAGCGCCGGAACCGGCAGCCGATGCTGGAACTGGCGTTGTTCCGCAACCCGGCGCTGGCTGGGGCCTGCGTCGGCGCGCTCATGATCTCGGCGAGCATCTTCTCGGTCCTGCTCTACCTCACGCTGTACCTGCAGGACGTCCTGAGGTACTCGGCGTTCCAGACCGGCCTGCGGTTCCTGCCGCTGACCATCCCGATTATCCTCGCGGCACCGGTCGCCGGACGATTGTCCGGGCGGGTGCCGCCGCGCCCGCTGATCGGCGGCGGGCTCGGGCTGATCGCGGTCGGCCTGGCGCTGATGACCATGATCTCGCCAACCTCTGGCTGGACCGTCCTGCTCGCCGGGATGATCGTCTCCGGGGTCGGCTCCGGCGTCACGAACCCCGTGCTGGCCTCGGCCGCCGTCGGCACGGTCAGCAGCGAGAAGGCAGGGGTCGGCTCCGGCATCAACAACACCTTCCGCCAGGTGGGCATCGCGGTCGGGATCGCGGGCCTGGGCGCGATCTTCGCTAGCACAGTGCGCTCCACATTCGTCAGCAACCTGGCCGCCAGGGCACCGCAGCTTGCCAGGCACGGCAGCCGGCTGGCCGGCTCGATTACCTCAGGCGGCGGGTTCAGCAGCGTCCACCCGAGGGGGCCTGGCGCTCAGGTGATCGCTTCCGCTGTCCGCTACTCCTTCGCAACCGGCCTGGACCGCATCTTGTGGGTGGCGGCCATCACCGCCGCGGTCGGCGCGGTAGTCAGCGCCGTCCTGCTGCGGACCAGGGATATCTCCAGCGCGCCGGAAACCTCGGCGGAACACGAGGAGATCATGCGCCGCGCTGCCTGAGCCCGGCACATCACGTGAGGGCATGACCGCGCGGTCCCACGACGGCAGGTGCCTCTACTGTGCTCGCGCTGACAAACGAGCTGCCGTCGGGCCCGGTGACAACCGCCTCGTGCAGCGCACTTCCGCGGACGTACTGGCGCCATGGCAGGAACCACTCCGTCCAGCCGTTGTCCCACGTGCCAGGGCGCGGGCTACCCGTCACGATGACGGGATCGCCGGGCAGCTCGAGCTTGTAGTAGGTCTCGGCGTGCGCTGGCGAGGTGTTGACGCACCCATGGCTCACGTTGATCGAGCCCTGCGCCCACACCGACCAGTAGGCATCGTGGATGTATTCGCCGCTCCAGGTGAACCGGACCGCCCACGGCACCCACAGCGCGTAGCCGGGGCCTGTCATGAACGTCGGGTTGGCCTTCTCGATGGTCAGGTAGTGTCCGTTCGACGTGTCGTCGCCAGGCCTGCCCGTGCTGATCGGCCAGTGGCCGTACAGCCGGCCCTTGTAGTAGATGTCCATATAGTGCGTGACCGTGCTGACCCTGGCGATCAGCGACGGTCCGATCGTGAAGGCGACATGCAGGTCATGAGTTCCGTAGACGCCGTTCGCTCCCTCGACGCCGCTGAACCGCCCGGTGAAGCTCACGCGGGTACCCGGGGACCAGTAGTTCCTCGGGCGGAATTCGACAGTCTGGTGTCCGTCCCAGTACCAGGCCCCGACGACCGGCTTGGACGTGGCGACGCTGAGGGCACGCTCGACAGCGGCGCGGTCGGTGATGCGCCGGCTGAAGGTGAGGACGATTGGCATGCCTACGCCATACACCCCGTGATTGGCTTCGAGAACCGTGGCGTGGAAAATCTTGTGCGGTGTCAGCGTCCGGAACGAGCTGGTCGCCATCGTTTTCTTGCCCCCGGCGCCTGCCACCGTCGCCAGGACCGTGTAGGCCCGCGATGGAGCCAGCGGCGAGGTGCTGTGCCAGATCGTGCCGTTGCCGGTCAGCTGGCCAGCAACGGGGTCGCCGGCCACCCTGACCTGCACGCCCTGGATATGACCGTTTCGGGCGGCCACCATGATTCCCGTGCCGGGGCTGACGTTGCGCGCGCCATCGGCGGGCGTAATCGTCAGCCGGGCCAGCGGGACTGCTGTCACCGGCTCCGCCCCGGTTGCGCTGGCTGAGCAGCCTGCCGCCGCCAGTGCCAGTGCCAGTGCAGCCCCCATGACTGCCGCCGAGCCGCCGCGCCATGCTGCAACCACATCATGTCGATACACAACGGAACCCCGTACTCCGTTAGAGCCTCACCCCGATGAGGCGTTTAAATGTCGGCCGGGAAGGTACCCGGACGCCGGGTAGTAGAAGCGCTCCGGCAAGAGAACATGCCTGCTCATGGTCGAATCTGTAACTTCAGTTCGCCTTCGGCTGCTGGCCGGCCTCAACGGCCGAACCGGCCTCTGAGACTTGCTGTAGCAAGTAAGTTACTCATCGTGGTCGCCTCGTCGAGCAGCGCCAGCGTGTCGGTGACCGTCGCGCCGCTGCAGGCGGTCTGGCCGGTGTCGGCGATGGTGACCGTGTACTCGACCGTCTGACCGGGCAGCGTGGTGCTAGTGTCCGCGGACTTCGTGATGGTCAGCGCTGGAACCTGCACGGTGACGCTGACCGAGCAGCGCGGGTCGGTACCGCCTGAGGGGCAGTTGCTGCCGCCGGGTACTGCGCCGCCGGATTCGAGAACCCGTTGATGTTCGGCGGAGTTCAGGAGACGTTATTCCCGACCCCAGCCGTGCCGACACTGATGATCTGGACCGGCGGCGGCCTCATCGTGGCCCTGTTCTCGCTGCTGGCTTTCATCGTCCGGCGTGGGCGGCACTCCCGCCGCGCGCATGCCAGGCCAGTGCCGATGTTCCGGACCTGAATGGACTAAGCCACGACTGCGCGCAAGCCGAGAGGCATCCGTGGTGATCAATGGCTGGCAGACTTGGCTGCGCCATTCCTCCCTTCTGAACCTGGAGATTATGCTGGGAGCGCCTCTGCCGGCGGGCCAGGTGCTCTGATGCGGGCATGCTATGCGGTTACGGTCTGGCTCGCTGCCTGATGGAACCTGAGGTGGCAGCCGACGACACAGGAACGGGGCTTGCCACGATCGGTGACCGCCAGCCTGCGATGCGATTCCCGCCGCGGTATCGAGGCGCCTTCAAGCGTGATTTCGCCATCGGCCACGATCCCGGTGCCGGGCAGGGCGCGCTCAGACAGCCCGCGCTCAGTCAGCCCGCACGGGACATGCTCGAACTCAAGCTCGGCCCTCAAGCCGCCGCCAGGCTTATCGCCTGCGTCGAGCGGATGGCCGCGGCCGCCGCGAGCCTCGACTGCGAACGTGAAAACGGGCGCTGAAGATCAGGGCTGTGAGCGGCGGGCGACCCCGCAGTAGAACGCCCGCGACCCGTCGCTGTCGGCCGAGTCCGGATCCTCCGAGCCCCACAGCCCTACGTTGGTGATGATCGGCCCGGCGCCCTGGTAGGGCGGCACGAGCTCAAGCCCGGTGAAGAACCGCTCGATCTCGGCCTTGGTCCGCGGGTGAGCGTTCTCTGTGGCGCGCTGGTAGACCTGCACGCCGGTCTCCACCAGTCTGGGCGGCAGCTTGTCGCGGGTTATGTGCGACAGCGCGAGATAGCTTCCAGGGCAGAGCGCGGCGACGTAACTGGCGACCAGGCCCCACGGGTCGGACTCATCAGCCACGAACTGCAGGACCGCCGTCATCAGCAGCCCGACCGGCTCGCCGAAGTCGATCAGGGCACGTAGCTGCGGATGATTCAGCACGACGTCCGGCTTGCGGAGGTCGGCCTGGATCACCGCGGTCGCCCCGTCATCGGTCAGCAGTTCCTTGGCCAGAACGAGAACCATCGGGTCGCTGTCGACATAGACGACCCTGGCGTCCGGAGCGACCGCGCGCACCACCTCATGCGTATTGCTCTGCGTCGGCAGCCCGGACCCGATGTCGATGAACTGCCCTATTCCGTGCTCCGTCGCCATCCATCTGGCCGCCCGGCCGTGGAATCCGCGATTCGCCCATGCCGCGTCCTCCAGGTCGGGCATCTGAGCCCTGAACTGCTCGGTGGCGTCCCGGTCTACCTGGAAGTTGTGCGTGCCGCCGAGCATGTAGTCATACATGCGTGCCGGACTTGGCCTGCTGGGGTCGATGCCAGCGGGAACTTGCTCGGTCTCGGACACTTCGCCTCCGTCGGACGTCTGCCGCCATAGTCTGACACAGGCGGTCGCGTGCTGAAATTTCCGCCCGGCGTGACCGATATCACCTCCATGCAGTCTCCACACGGAGTGCACTGTCACGCCATGATCTGATCCTTACATCTTGTGAGCACGTTTGCCGAGGTCTGATCGGAGCTGCTCCGGGGGGAGCGGAACAGGCGGCCAGCCGCTGTCAGCGGCTCCGCGTTCCGGCCGGTGACCGCACCTGACCGCATATGGTCCGGATATCGCGGGGGCATATCCTGGCACGCCACGCGGTCGGGTGCGGTTCCCGTGCCCAGGCAGCCAGTTCCCGGCCGCCTTACCTGGAATCCGCCTGAGCCTGGTGACTCTGCGCCGGACGCCTGGCCAGCCGATCCGGTGTCACGGCGCCAGCGGCAACAGGGCCAGCGGTAACAGGGCCAGCGGCAACGGGCAGCCTGACGGTCACCGCGGTGCCCGCGTCCGGCCCGCTCATGACCTCCATGCTGCCGTGATGACCGCGCACCAGCTCGGCGACGATCGTCAGGCCGATACCGCTGCCGGCGATCCCCGCCGATCGCTGCCCTCGGAAGAACCGCTGCGATACAAGCGGCAGCTCGTGGGGCGGGATGCCGATGCCCGTATCGCTGATTCTCAGCGTCGCCAGTGCCCCGCCCGAATCCTCGTCCGGCCCGGTCTCCAGCAGCACGCTGCCTCCGGCCGGGGTGAACTTCATCGCGTTAGTCAGCAGATTCGTCGCGATCTCATGCATTCTCAGCGGGTCACCGAGCACCAGCACCTCGGATAGGTGCCGCCGCAGCGTGACGCCGGCGGCGGCGAACGAGTCAGCCAGGCTGTCGGCCGCGACCCCGGCCGTGGCGGCCAGGTCGCACGGGACGAGCGTCAGCTGGAGGGCCGCGGCCTCGGCCGAAGCCAGCCGCTGCAGGTCATCGACCATGCGGGCTAGCCGCAGCACCTCATCGCGCAGTGACACGACGTGCTCGGCGGTCGGCTTGGCCAGCCCGTCGAGCATCGCCTCGTGGCCCGCCTGGAGGATCGCGATCGGAGTACGCAGTTCGTGCGCGACATCGGCAACCAGGTTGCGCCGCACCCGGTCCTGCTCCTCCCTCGCGGCAGCCATCTGGTCAAATGCCTCAGCCAGTTCCTGGATCTCGCCGAACCCGCGCACGTCGCTGGCGCACGCTCCCACCTCACCCCGGCCCCTGGCCCGGGCCGCATCGATGAGCCTGTCGACGGGAGCGGTAATCCGGCGGGATACGACGAGCGCGACGATCAGTGCGAACAGCGCCGCCACGCCGGCCGCGAGGATCCTGGCGGTCCACCGCTGATCCTGGAACTGCTCGACGGCCGCGCCAAGGCCCGCGTCATCGAACCTGACCGTCACCCAGCCGACTCGCCGCCCGCGCACGATCACGGGATCGGTGAGCTGTGCGCCTCGGCCATGACTCGAGAAGTCCAGCGAGGAGTGGACCACCCGACCGGCCTTGTTCGTCACCTGCGCTGCCGCGCCAGCCTGAGCGACCAGGTCCGTCAGCGGTGCCAGTTGCGCGCGCTGCCAGCCGACGTGGCCATAAGCCTTCCCGGCCGCCATCGCGCACGCCCTCGTCAGGTCGGAGTGCTGCCCGCTGATGAGCTGATCGAGATCCCTGGAGGTGGTCACGGCGCCGATGAGGGCCGACGACGCGACGGCGGCGAGGGCAACTCCGACGAACGCGAGCGCGAGCCGCAGTCCAAGCTGGCCGATCCAGGGGCCTCGCGCCCTAGCCATCCCTGGCGAGGCCGAGCCGGTAGCCTCCGCCGAGCACAGTCTGCACGATCACCGGGTTGGCAGGGTCTTCCTCGATCTTGCGGCGCAGGTTCTTGACGTGGGAATCGATAGTCCGCTCATACCCCTCGAAGTCATAGCCGCGGACGCGATTGATCAGCTCGAACCGCGAGTAGACGCGGCCTGGGACGGTGGCCAGAGCCACCAGTATGCCCCATTCTGTGGGCGTAAGCTCGGCCTCGACACCGCGAACCTCGGCCACTCGCCGCGGCTCGTCGATCACCAGGACGCCGTCGCCGAACTGGCTCACCCCATGGTCAATCGTCGGCGGCGCGTTGCGTCTCAGGATCGCCTGCACCCGCAGCACCAGCTCGCGAGGGCTGAACGGCTTGGTCACGTAGTCGTCGGCACCGAGTTCGAGCCCGGCGATCCTGTCTTCCTCGCTGGTCTTCGCCGTCAGCATCAGGATCGGCGTGGGCCTCACCGCCCTGACCTCTCGGGCCACCGTCTCGCCCGGCACATCAGGCAGGCCGAGGTCCAGCACGATCAGGTCGGGCGCGGCCGTTCCCGCTACGCTGATCGCCTCCGCGCCTGACTCGGTCGACAGGACCGAGAATCCGGCGCGCTCCAGGTACGAGCGGACTAGCTCTCTGAGCTTGCGCTCGTCTTCCACCAGCAGCACCGTTGCCGTCATAGCGCCCCGACCACCGAGCGGCGTCCCGAATCCTCCGACAGCCTCATCGCCAGCCACCCCCGTCGTCAGCCAGTTGCCTCTGCCGTCTCAATAATCCCATGTCAGCGCAGCCGCCAGGAGTTCAGGAGGCAGACACGCGAAACTCGGTTCCATATGTTCTCCATCACGGGTGCACGGCCCCGTCACGACCGGTGCGTTACATCTGGTGAACGCGCGCTCAGAACGACCTGAGAGCGAGTTTCGGGGGAGGGATGAGCGGGCGGCGTTCCGCGCCGCGATCGCCATCCCGCGCGATCGCGCCCGGTCGCGCTGGACCGGTCCGGATGTCTTGGGGGAGTATCCGGAGAATCCGGGATGTCATGGGGGGACATCCCGGGGAGTCCGGCGCGACCGGCACGGCCGCAGGTACGGCGCCCGGGCGGGTGCCGGTCCCGCCACCGGATAGTCACGAGCTTCGATCGGCGTCCGACTGAAGCAGCGCGAGCCGCCGCGATTCGGCCGCGGCCAGCGGGAGCGTGATCGTCACCTGGGTACCCCGGCCGGGCGCGCTAGCTATGTCAAGCTGACCGCGGTGTGCCTGCACGAGCTCGGCGACGATAGTCAGGCCGATGCCCGTTCCAGCCGCCATCTGCGGTGAGTGCAGGCCACGGAAGAACCGCTCGGTCACGTGCGGCAGTTCATCGCGCGGGATTCCGGTGCCGGTGTCGCGGACACCTATCCTGGCCATCCCGGTCTCGTCCGGCCCGGTGTCGAGCACCACGCTGCCGCCCGGCGGAGTGAACTTCAGCGCGTTGGTCAGCAGGTTCGAGACCACCTCACGCATCCGGCCCGGGTCGCACATGACCTGAACCTCCGCCAGCCGCTCGGTCAAGCCGACACCGGCGGCGCTGAAGGACTCGCGCAGCGGGCTGGCCGCCTCAGCCGTCACGGCCGACAGGTCGCACGGAACGAGCGTCAGCTGAAGGGCTGCCGACTCCGCAGCGGCCAGACGCTGCAGGTCTTCGACCATCCGGGCCAGCCGCAGCACCTCCTCGCGCAGCGACTCCAGGTTCTGCCGGGTCGGATCGGTCACCCCGTCGAGCATGGCCTCATGGCTGGCCTGCAAGACGGCGACCGGCGTGCGTAGCTCATGCGCGACGTCAGCAACGAGATTGCGCCGCAGCCTGTCCCGCTTGTCCAGGGCGTCCATCGACCAGTTGAAGGCCTCCTGGAGCTCTCGCTGCACACCGACTCCGCGCACCCGGCTGACCCGCGCATGGCGGTCACCGGCGCCCCTGGCACGTATCGCATCGAGCATCGCCTCAAGCGGCGACGTGATCAGCCGCGCGACCGCAACCGAGACGAGGAGCGCGAGCAGCGCGGCCATGCTGGCAGCGATAATGAGCGCCCTCCGCCGTGTTGCCTCGAACCGCGCCACGGCCACGCCGAGGTCGTGCTCATTGAACTTGACGATGACCTGCCCGACCTGCCGATCGCGCACGATCACTGGCTCGCGCAAGACGGGACCGTGATGAAGAGTCGCGAATCCCGGCGACGAGTTGACGATGCCGCCCGTCATGTCCCGCACCTGTGCGCTCGCGTCAGCAGTGCGGGCAAGCTCAAGGACCGGTTCGACGTTCGAGGACCGCCAGCCAGCCTGGCCGTATGTTGCCGCCGCTCCCATGGCTATCGAGCGGGTCAGGGTTGTCTCCTGCCGGCCGATGAGCCGGGTGATGTCTGGGCCGATAGTCGCCTCGCTGAAGCCGAACAGCACGGCAATCGACAGCAGCGCGACGAGAACGAAGGCGAGCGCTAGCCGGCGCCCCAGTTCACCGGTCCCGAGGATGCGCCGGTTACTCATGATTGCCAGCCGGGGCCTGCGCCCGTCTGGCGGCTCGCCTGGCCTCACAGGCTCTGCGCGGCCGACCTGAGCAGCGCCAGCCGCCGCGTCTCGGCCGCATCGACGGCCGGGAGCGTGAGCGTGACCTGGGTGCCCCTGCCGGGCTCGCTAGCTATGTCAAGTTCGCCGCCGTGCGCATGCACGAGCTCGGCAACGATGGTCAGGCCAATACCGCTGCCCCCGGCCATCTCGGGCGCATGCAGGCCCCTGAAGAAGCGCTCGGTCACATGCGGTAGCTCATGGGCCAGAATCCCGATGCCCGTATCGGTGATCCGCAATGTAGCCAGCCCGTCCTCACGTGCGCCGGTCTCGAGCCTGACGCGACCGCGCCGATGCGTGAACTTCAGCGCGTTGGTGAGCAAGTTCGATATCACTTCCCGCATCCGATCGGCGTCGCACGCGATATGGACTTCGGTCAGGCGCTGCACAAAGCCGACCTCAGCGGCACCGTAGGCGCCGCGAAGCCTGTCCGCCGCCTCTGCCGCGATGGCAGCGAGGTCGTGCGGGGCAAGCGTCAGCTGCAGGGCTGCCGACTCCGCAGCGGCCAGCCGCTGCAGGTCTTCGACGATGCGGGCCAGCCGCAGCACCTCCTCGCGCAGCGACTCCAGGTTCTGCCGGGTCGGATCGGTCACCCCGTCGAGCATGGCCTCATGGCTGGCCTGCAAGACGGCTACCGGCGTGCGTAGCTCATGCGCGACGTCAGCAACGAGATTGCGCCGCAGCCTTTCCTGCTGATCCAGGCTATCCGTCGACTGGTTGAACGACTCAAGCAGCTCACGAACCACGCCGCTGCCGCGTACCCTCCTGATCCTGACCGAGCGCATGCCAGAACCCCGGGCTCGAACGGCCTCGAGCAACAGCTCGAGCGGTCCCGTGATCGCCCTGGCCACCGCGAGTGAGACCACCAGCGCCAGCAGCGCGGCGATTCCCGCCGCGATGAGCCGGGCCCTCCACCGCTTCGCCTCGAACGCGCCAGCGGCACCGCCAAGGCCGTTGCCGCCGAACCGGACGGTCACTGTGCCGACCCGGTGTCCGCCCGCGCGGACCGGCTCGATCAGCTGGTGCGCCGGAGGCATCCCGGCGAAGCCGGTCGATGACCGCACCACCTTCCCGCGCATGTCCCGGACCTGGACGCTCGCGTGATCCATCGCCACGAGGTCAAAGACGGGCATAAGGCCATCGCGGGCCCAGCCGACGGGGTCATGGGCGGCCCCTGTCGCCACCGCGACCGCACCGGCCAGATTCCGCTCCTGACGGGTGACGAGCTTGTTGATCTCCTGATTTGTCGTCGCCGCGCTGATGAGGGCGAGGACCCCGATGGCCGCGAGGGCGACAGCAACGAACGCCAGCGCGAGCCGACGTCCAAGCTGGCCGATCCCGAGATTCCGGCGATTACGCATTCTGCTCAGTAGGCCAAGTCAGCCTGGCCGTCACCTCCCATGACCGTCCGTGGACCGAGCGTCGCCTCCGGGACGCCGGACTGCCGTGGCAGCATGGCTGGCCGACCCGGCACCTCCCGGCCGCCGCGAGACATGAGAGCAGCTGCCAGTGCAGTCGGGACGGGCTGCCGGTGGAGTCTTCATGGAGGGAGTCAGCGAACCGCCCGGCAGGTTCACCACGACCTCGCGCATCCTGCGCGAGTGCCGACGGTGGCGGCGGCAATGGCCGCCACCGTGCCGATCGACGCGACGGAGATGCCGATGATCGCCAGCGCCAGCCGCAGCCCGGTCCGGCCGATCCACGGCCCCTCCCATTCAGCCATCGCGGGTGCGGCCAGACCAGCGCTCGCGCAGTGAAAGCACCGTCGTTGTCATGGTCCCGACGTCCCCCACCGTCAGGAGTGCGCCGGGCACACCCAGCAGCCCGGCACCGGCGATGATGCCACGGCGGGTCAGGCGGTTCCAGCTACCACGCGGGCGTCACGGCCGGTGATCGAGCAGCACGTCCGCGTCGAAGCAGGTCCGGTCCCCCGTATGGCAGGCACCGCCCGCCTGGTCGACCCTGACAAGGACGGTGTCACCGTCGCAGTCGAGCGCGACGGACTTCACCAGCTGGACGTGGCCCGAGGTGTCGCCCTTGACCCAGTACTCCTGCCTGCTGCGCGACCAGTACGTGCAGCGGCCGGTGGTGAGGGTGCGGTGCAGCGCCTCGTCGTCCATCCAGCCGAGCATCAGCACCTCGCCCGTGTCGTACTGCTGGGCGATGGCGGGGACAAGCCCCCCGGCATCCCGCTTCAGCCTGGCCGCGATCCGGGGGTCAAGGCCTGCGCCCGGCTGCGTGTTCATCGCTCTCCTGCCCTCGTCAGGCCCGTTCCGGTCAGGCGGACCGGATACCCCGCCGCGCGCAACGACTCTTTCACCTCGCCGATCCGCAGCTCGCCGAAATGGAACAGGCTCGCCGCCAGCACCGCGTCGGCGCCCGCCCGCACGGCAGGAGCGAAATCGCCGGCCTTCCCGGCCCCGCCGCTGGCGATCACCGGCACGTCGGCGACGGCCCGCACGGCCGTGATCAGCGGCAGGTCGAAGCCCGCTTGGGTGCCGTCGGCGTCCATCGAGTTGAGCAGGATCTCCCCGGCGCCGAGCTCGGCAGCCCTGGCGGCCCACTCCACCGCGTCAAGCCCGGTCCCGCGCCGTCCGCCGTGGGTGGTCACCTCGAACGCGCCGTCGCGACCTGCCGCCCGCCTGGCGTCCACCGAGACGACCACGCACTGCGAGCCGAACCTGGCGGCCACCTCGGTCAGCAGGTCTGGCCGGGCGATCGCCGCGGTGTTCAGCGACACCTTGTCGGCACCAGCGCGCAGCAGCTGGTCCACGTCCGCGACGCTGCGGACTCCGCCGCCCACGGTCAGCGGGATGAAGACCTGGTCCGCGGTTCGCGCGACCACCTCGCACATCGTCTGGCGCTCGTCGCTGGACGCCGTGATATCGAGGAACACCAGCTCGTCCGCGCCGTCAGCATCGTAGACGGCGGCCAGCTCGACCGGGTCTCCCGCATCGCGCAGGCCCAGGAAGTTGACGCCCTTCACCACCCGGCCGCCATCGACGTCCAGGCACGGGATCACCCTGACCGCCACGGTCAGGCCGGCCTCCGCGGTCATGCCCGGACCGCCTGGAGTGCCTCCTCGAGGGTGAACTTGCCCGCGTACAGCGCCTTGCCGATGATCGCGGAGTCGACGCCAAGCGGCAGCAGGGCGGCGATGGCCAGCAGGTCATCCAGGACCGAGACGCCGCCGCTGGCAATCACCGGGCTCCGCGTCAGCCCGCAGACCTGGCGCAGCAGGTCCAGGTTGGGCCCGGCCAGCGTGCCGTCTTTCGTCACGTCGGTCACGACGTAGCGCTGGCAGCCGTCGGACTCGAGCCGGCTGAGCACGTCGAGCAGCTCACCGCCCAGTGTCGTCCAGCCCCGGGCGGCCAGCCTCGTGCCGCGGACATCCAGGCCCGCTGCTATTCGTTCTCCATACTTGGCGATCACGCCGCCGACCCAGTCGGGCTGCTCCAGAGCGGCAGTCCCGAGAATCACTCGCTCGCACCCGGTGGCGAGCGCCGCCGCCAGCGACGCGTCGTCGCGGATGCCGCCGGACAGCTCGACCGCCACGTCGAGCCGCCTGACGACCTCGGCCAGGAGGTCGGCGTTGGACCCGCGGCCGAACGCGGCGTCCAGGTCGACCAGGTGAATCCATTCCGCGCCTGCCCGCTGCCAGGCCAGCGCGGCGTCGAGCGGGTCGCCGTACGAGGTCTCCGTGCCGGCCGCACCCTGGACCAGCCTGACCGCCTGGCCGCCGGCCACGTCGACCGCGGGAATCAGGGTCAGGGCCATCGTCATCTCAGCACCTCGTCACCTGATCAGCTCCAGCCAGTTCGCGAGCAGCGCCGCGCCGGCGTCGCCGGACTTCTCCGGGTGGAACTGGGTCGCGCACAGCGGACCGTCCTCGACCGCAGCGACGAAAGGCTGGCCGTGCACGGCCCAGGTCAGCAGCAGTCCGCCTGGCTCCCCCGGCTCGGCTGCCTCGCCCCCGGCCGCCGCCGGCCAGCAGCGGACCGCGTAGGAATGCACGAAGTAGAACCGCTCCTGCGGCCCGATCCCGGCGAGCAGCCTGCTCGCGGGCGGAGCGCTGACGGTGTTCCAGCCCATGTGCGGCAGCACCGGAGCCTCGAGCCGGTCGACGACGCCTGGCCAGGCGCCGCAGCCGGCGGTCCGCAGGCCATGCTCGAGCCCTTCGGCGAACAGCACCTGCATGCCGACGCAGATGCCGAGCACGGGGCGCGACCCGGCGAGCCGCTTGGCGATGATCTCGTCGCCGCGCACCGCCCGCAGGCCCTGCATGCACGCGGCGAACGCGCCGACGCCCGGCACGACCAGCCCGTCTGCCTTCAGCGCGGCACTGGCATCCGCGGTCACGACCGTGTCGGCCCCGGCTCGCAGCAGCGCCCGCGAGGCCGACCGCAGGTTTCCCGAACCGTAGTCGAGCACGACCACGCCGGGCCGGGCGGCGCTCACAGGACGCCCTTGGTGCTCGGAATCCCGGCCGCGCGCGGATCCGGCGCGGCAGCGGCGCGCAGTGCCCGCGCGAACGCCTTGAACTGGGCTTCCACGATGTGGTGCGGGTTGCGCCCGGACAGCACGGTCAGGTGGATGCAGATCGCGGCGGTCGCGCCGAGCGTCTCGAAGAAGTGCCGCGTCAGGCTGGTGTCGTAGCTGCCGATCAGCGGCGCCATGCCGTCGGGCTCGCTGTGCACGACGTACGGCCGGCCGGCCAGGTCGACCGCTACCCGGACGAGGGTCTCGTCGAGCGGAACGAGCGCGTCGCCGAACCGGCAGATTCCCGCCTTGTCGCCGAGCGCCTGGCGCAGCGCCTCGCCGAGGGCGATCGCCGTATCCTCCACCGTGTGGTGCGCGTCGATCTCGGTGTCGCCCGTCGCGGCGACCCGCAGGTCGATGCAGCCGTGCTTGCCCAGCTGATTGAGCATGTGATCGAAGAACGGGACGCCGGTGGCCACGTCGGCGGCGCCGGTGCCGTCCAGGTCGAGCTCGACCGCGACCTGAGTCTCCTTGGTCGCGCGCTCCACCCGCCCGGTGCGGCCGGTCACGACAGCACCGCCTCGAGCGCGGTGCGGAACGATTCCATCTCCCGGGGCGCACCGATCGTCACCCGCAGCCAGCCGGGCGGACCGACCTCCCTGATCAGCACGCCCCGGTCGACGAGGGCCTGCCAGACGGCCCGCCGGCCGGCGAAGGTTCCGAACATCACGAAGTTCGCGTCGGAATCGGCGACCGACAGGCCGCGCGCCCGCAGCCAGTCAGTCAGCTCGTCGCGCCCGGCCCTGATCGCGGAGACCGCGGTCAGAAGCTCGCCGGCGTGGGCGAGCGCCGCCCGCGCGGCGGCCTGGGTCAGCGCCGACAGGTGATAGGGCAGCCGGACGATCTGGAGCGCGTCCACCACGCCCTGGTCCGCCGCGAGGTAACCGACTCGCGCTCCGGCCAGCGCGAACGCCTTGGACATGGTGCGAACGACAACCAGCCGGGGAAAGCGCGGGAGCAGGGTCAGCGCCGTGGCCTGCCGGTCACGGGCGAACTCGGCGTATGCCTCGTCGACCACGACCATGCCGGGCGCCGCCGTGCACACCTGCTCGATCACCGCCAGCGGGACGGCGGTGCCCGTCGGGTTGTTCGGCGAGGTGAGGAACACCACGTCGGGCCGGACGTCGGCGACCGTCGCGAGCGCGCGGTCAGGATCGATGCCGAAGTCGGTCTCCCTGGACCCGCTGATCCAGCGGGTGCTCGTCGTCTGGGCGATGATCGGGTGCATGGAATAGGACGGCTCGAACCCGAGGGCCGTGCGCCCAGGACCGCCGAACGCCTGGAGCAGCTGCTGGATGATCTCGTTGGACCCGTTGGCCGCCCAGACCTGGCTGGCCGTCAGGCCGTGGCCGAGGTAGGCGGCGAGGTCGCGGCGCAGTGCGACGGCGTCGCGGTCCGGGTACCTGTTCAGCGCCGCAGCCGCCGTCGCCGCCGCCTCCCCTATCTCGCGCACCAGAGCCGCGGAAGGCGGGAACGGGTTCTCGTTCGTGTTCAGCCTGGCCGGCACATCGATCTGCGGCGCTCCGTAAGGAGCGCGGCCGACCAGATCGTGCCGCAGCGGCGGAACGGATCTGGCCCCGGCTACCTCACCGGCCTCACCGGCCTCACCGGCATCCCGGGTCCCACCAGTCTCCCGGGTCCGGCCAGCATCACCAGCCCCGCTGGCCTCGCCCGCCGCCGGCACTCTGACCCTGACCGCCTTGACGTGCGCGGCCAGGTCCTCGGCGCCGCCGAGGGCGTCGATGTGCGGCGCCACGTCGGCCAGCGCGGCGGCGGTGCAGTTCACGACATGGATGCCGCGCAGGAACGTCAGGACCGACAGGCCGCCCGAGTGCCGGGCCGTTCCGCCGGTCGGCAGCACATGGTTCGAACCGGCCAGGTAGTCGCCGAGCGAGACGGGGGCGTAGGGCCCGACGAAGATGGCCCCGGCGTTCCGCACCCGGCTGGCCAGGTCGTCGGCGCCATCGGCCTGGATCTCCAGGTGCTCGGGCGCCCACGCGTCGGCCACCGCGAGCGCGGCATCGACGTCGTCGACGAGCACGCACGCCGACTGGCCGGTCAGCGCCTCCTTGACCCGGCCAGCGTGCCTGGTGGTCGCTAGCTGCCTGGTCAGCTCGGTATCGACACGATCGGCGAGACCGGGATCGGTCGTGATCAGCAGGCACGCCGCGAGCGGGTCGTGCTCGGCCTGGGCAATCAGGTCGGCGGCGGCGAACGCCGGATCGGCGCTGCCGTCTGCCACAATCGCGACCTCGGTCGGGCCGGCTTCGGCGTCGGTGCTGACGACGCCGCGCAGCAGCCGTTTCGCCGCCGCGACGTAGACGTTGCCCGGGCCCGTGATCGTGTCGACGGCCTCGCAGTCCCTGGTGCCGTAGCCCAGCATCGCGATCGCCTGCGCCCCGCCCGCCGCGTGCACCTCGGTGATCCCGAGCAGCTCGCAGGCGGCGAGGACGGACGGGTGCGGCAGGCCGCCGTTGGCCTGCTGCGGCGGTGAGGCCACCGCGATCTGGCTCACGCCTGCCGCCTGCGCGGGGATCACGTTCATCACGACCGAGGACGGATAGGCGACCAGGCCGCCGGGGACGTAGACGCCGGCCCGGGCGACCGGGACGTAGCGCTCGGTGACTGAGCTCCCGTCGGCGACGTAGGTCACGCTTTCCCGGGGGACCTGTGCCTCGTGTACGAGCCTGGCCCGGCGGGCTGCTTCCCGCAGCGCGGCGGCCACGGCAGGATCGAGCCGGGCCAGCGCGCCGGTCAGCGCCTCGCGCGGGACGAGCGTCGTCGGGAGGTCGACGCCGTCGAACCTGGCGGTATGCTCGCGGACCGCCTCGGCGCCGCGGCTCCGCACGTCATCACAGACCGGCTGGACGGCCGCTACTGCCGCCTGGACGTCCAGCTCGGCGCGCGGAAGCATCTCCGCCAGCCGCCTGATGCCGAGCGTGGCGACCGGTTTTCCCCGAAGATCAATCCTGTTGAGCACGTCGCAAGCCTAACGGCAGACCGGTTCCCGTCTGGCGCGCCCGCCGTTCCCCGCCGCCCCGCCTGCCTGCCCGCACCGCGCCTCAGCCAGGCCCGCCGCACATCGATGTGCCATTGGTGTTCACCGGGCAGCACCGACGGCACATCGATGTGCCGAATCTGGAGCGCCGGCCAGCCCGCTCGATGCGGGGGTGCGATCTGCGTTATTCGATAATCTTCGAGATCGGGATCTCGAGTATGTCCCGTGCGCCGGCCGCCCGCAGGGCGGGAATCAGCGTGTTGACGCCGCGCTTGGGCACGACCGCCTCGACGGCGTGCATGTCGCCGCGGGCCAGCGAGGTGATCGTCGGCGACGACATCGCGGGCAGGATCTCCGTCACCGCGGTGAGCTGTGCGACAGCGACGTTGAGCTTGAGCAGGACGTTGCCGCGTGCCCTGATCGCCCCGCGCAGCAGCAGCGCCACGTCCTCCATCGCCGCCCGCTTGTCCGCGTCCTGGTAGGCATCGTGATTGGCGATCAGCTCGGTGTAGCTGCTCAGCAGCGTGTGCAGGATCTTCAGCCCGTTCCTGCGCAGTGACGAGCCGGTCTCGGTGAGGTCGACGATCGCGTCGACGATGTCCGGCACTTTCGCCTCGGTCGCGCCGTAGGAGGGCGTGACCACGGCCTTGATCCCGTTCTCCTCCAGGAACCGCCGGGTCAGCGAGGGCAGCTCGGTCGAGATCCTGACGCCCTCCGGCAGGTCGGAGATCGACTCCCAGCCGGAGTTCACCGGAACCGCCAGGACGACGCGGATCGGATTGCTGGTGGCCTTGGAGTAAGGAAGCTCGCCGAGCGAGGCGACGTCCGCTCCGGTCTCGGCGATCCAGTCCCGGCCGGTGATGCCGAAGTCGAAGAGCCCCTCGGCGACATAGGACGGGATCTCCTGCGGCCGCAGGAACCTGACCCTGTCGATCCTCGGGTCGTCGATCGACGCATGGTAGTCGCGGTCGGACGCGCGCCAGACGGTCAGGTCGGCGGCGTCGAAGAGTTCAAGCGTGGAGCGTTCGAGCGACCCTTTGGGCAGGACGAGAGAGAGCACCCCAGCACCCTACCCGTCAGGCCGCCCCATGTTCCCCGCCGTCCCCGCCCCCCAGCCTGCCAACCCTATGAACCCCTGGTGGTGCTAGAGGCCCACCAGGGGTTCATAGGGTGAAGGACCCGCGCAGCGGGACCGTCCGCCGCGACGCTCAGCCCGGGCGCAGGGCCCACGCTCAGCGGAGGGTGATCACGTTGGCGGTGATCAGGGCGGCGGCGTCCGAGGCCAGGTAGGCGATCACCTCGGCGACCTGCGCCGGACTCGCGATGTGCAGCATGGCCGGGTCGTCCGCGACCAGGGCGCGGACCGCCTCGGTGACCCAGCCGGTATCGGTGACCGGCGGGTGAACCATGTTCGCCGTGATCCCGAACGGGCCCAGCTCGAGCGCGGCCGACATCGTGTAGTTCTCCTGCGCCGCCTTGGCCGCGCCGTAGGAGACTTCCTCGGGGAAGCCGACTTCGCCGCCCGAGGTGAGACCGATGATCCGGCCCCAGTCCGCGCCGCGGGCGACATGACGGCGCGCGAACTCGGCGATCATCAGGGCAGGCGCCATCGCGTCCACGCCGAACTGCTGGCGCCAGGAAGCCTCGGTCACCGGCTGGAGCGAGCGACCGAGCCGGTCGTCCGTCGCCGGGGCAAGGTATCGGCGAGCCAGCCCGTCGCGTTGTTCACCAGGATGTCGACCGGGCCAAAGCGCTCCTCCGCGAGGTCGAACAGCGCGGCCGGGGTCGCCGGGTCGGACAGGTCAGCCTCCGCCGGTACCGCATGGCCGCTGGCCGCCTCGATCTCGGCCACGACCTCCTCGGCACCGCCGGCCCGGTGATCGCGGTACGCCTGCGGGATGCCCGGGTCGACGAAGTCCTGTACCGGCCAGAACGCGCACAGCACCGCGCAGCCCTGAGAGGCCAGCGCGGCCGCCGTGGCCGCCCCGATTCCGTGGTTCGCCCCGGTCACGATCGCGGTATGCCTCGCCATCCCGTCCGACGGCATGGTGTCCCCTGAGCGCTAGGAAGATGAGCGATAGTACTGCAGACTATCGGTAAATCGGCCAGGCACGATTCTGGCTGGAAGGCGCTCTCCCCTGCCGACGGTGAACAATTCCGCGCGGCGATCGCCGCGTTCGTCGAGGATCTTGGCGCCGGGCATGGCTTCCGGCCAGGCCTGCGAGTCACGGGCGTTCGCGGGCGTCGCGGGGTCTACGCGATAACCTGGGCACCCGACGGCCGCGCGACCTTCAGTTATGGCGCGTCCTTGCAGGAAGGCGAGCCGCACATCAACTGGCGGCGCATCGGCACGCACTCCATCTTCTCCCAGCCCTGAAGACCGCCAGCACGCTGGTCACGCCGGTCACGCGACGACGTGGAGCGTGGAGGAGCCGTCGGGCAGGCGGCGGACTTCCAGCCGCTCGGCGACCCGGTCCTTCAGGTCGGCGACGTGGCTGACGATCCCGACCGCCCGGCCGCGGTCCCTGAGCTCGTCGATGACGCCGAGTACCTGGTCGAGAGTGTCGGCGTCGAGCGAGCCGAACCCCTCGTCGATGAAGAGCGTCTCGGTGTCCACTCCCCCGGCCTCGGCCTTGACCACGTCGGCCAGCCCGAGCGCGAGCGCCAGCGAGGTATAGAAGGTCTCGCCGCCCGACAGCGACTTCGGGCTGCGCTCGTCGCCGGTGTGCCGGTCGACCACGGACAGCGTCAGCCCGCCGCGCTGCCGCCGTGACTCGCCCTCGTCACTGCGTCGCAGCTCGTACCGGCCGGACGACATCACGGCCAGCCGCACGTTGGCCGCGGCGACAACCTGCTCGAACCAGTGCCGCAGGACGTAGGTGGTCAGCGCGACCCGTCGGTGCCCGTCCATGCCCTTGGCCAGCCCCGCCAGGTAGATCACCGGCCCGGTGGCGACGAGGAGCTCGGCCGCCCTGTCCTCGGCGGCGCGCAGCTCAGCCAGCCGCCGGCTGAGCCGTTCCGCCCGGACGAGCTGGGTGTCGTGCGCCGTCCGCGCGTCCTGCTCGGCCCGCATGGTGCGGGTCAGCTCGGCGGCGGCTCGCTGCGCGGACGCGCGGATCTCGCCGGCCTGCGCCGGGTCCAGGCCCGCCAGGTCGGGTGCCTGCGCCGCGGCCTGGAGTGCGGTCAGCGCGCGTTCCCACGACGCCACCTCCTCGCCGAGCACCGGCTGCTGCTCCGGCGTGAGCACCGCCGACCTGGCCTGCTCCAGCGAAACGAAGCCGCTGGCCAGCGCCTCCCCGGCCGCCGTGGCCCGGGCCTTCTGTTCGGCTTCCAGCGCCGCGGCCAGCCGTCCGAGAGCCGACGAGAGCAGGCGGCTGGCCTCGGCCGCCTGGCCAAGCGCCGTCCGCCTCGCCGCCACCGACGGGTAATCCCCGGCTGCCTCGGCCAGCATCTCCTGCAGCGTGGCCAGGTTCGCCCCGGCCCGCTCGGACTCCTGACGCGCCTCCGCCTCGGCCGTCGCCGCGGTCCGTAGCTTCTCGCCGAGCTGCTCCTGCTCGCCGCGCAGGCGGGCGAGTTCCGTCTCCAGCCCGGGTGCCTGGGCCGCGGCTCGTTTCGCGGCCGCCAGCCGCCCGGCGACCTCGGCCGCGTCGGCGGCCAGGCCGGCCAGCGTGTTCCCGGCCGCGATGGCCGCGTGCTTCGCCGCCTCCCGGTCAAGCTCGGCGTGTTCCCTCTCGATCCGCTGCCTGGCGGCCTCGGCCGCGTCCCGCTGCTCCCGCGCGGCCGCGACGGCCTCAGCGGTCACCTGGGCGCCGCTCGCCGCGGCCGGCGCCGGGTGCTCGGCCGACCCGCATACCGGGCAGGCTCGCCCGTCGGCGAGCCCCGCTGCCAGTTCGGCCGCCAGGCCGGCCAGCCGCGCGTCCATCGCTCGCTGGTACGCGTCGACCAGCCGCTGGTGCGCGTCGACCGCCGCCCGCACCGCCGCGGCCTTGCTGTCCAGCAGCGGCTCGAGCTCGGCCCGCCGGCTGGCCGCCGCGGTGAGCCGCGCCAGTTCCGCCTGCCGCTTCCGGTCCGCGTCCAGGCCCGACGCCGCGTCTCTGACCTGCGCCAGCCCGGCCTCGGCCGCGGCGATCCGGCCCGGCAGCTCGGCCCTGGCCGCCGCGAGCGACGCGACGCTGGCGGCCGCTTTCGCCGCGGCAGTCTCGAGCGCCCGGAGGGCGGTCTGGTGACCTGGCACTGCCGATTCAGCTTCAACGAGATGGTCCAGGGCAGTTGTCTCCCGCAGGTCCACCTCGGCTCGGGCGGCTGCCTGGAGACCGGTCCGCGAGACGATCTCGCTGTCAGCGTTCTCGGCGAGCAGGCAGGCAAGCTCGGCATCGGCGCCAGCGCCGACGAGCTCGCGGAGTGCCTGGCGCTCCCGGCCGGCGGCGGCCTCGGTGTCGGCGAGGATGGCGAGCAGCGGCCGCACCGGCTCGGCCCGCCGGGCCGCATCCAGCCGCCTGGCCCGCTGGTCATGCTCGGGACGGGCCGCCTCGTGACCGCGAAGCGATGCCAGCGCCGCGGTCAGCCGCGTCATCAGGGCCGCCTGGCCGGCCGCCGCCTGCTCGGCCGCCAGCGCCGTCCGCGTCCGCCCGGCCGCCGCCTTGGCTGCCCTGGCGGCGATCGCCAGCGCAGCGGCCTGGTCGTCGCCGATCTGCTTGAAACTGACCCGGCGGTCGGCGGCGGCCGCCGAGATCAGCTCGCCGCGGGCCTCAGCGTCGAGCCCGGCGGCCTCGGCGGCGGCCGAGACCGCCGCGCCGATCTCGGCGTCCGCGGCCTGCCGCGCCCGGATCGCCGCCGACCTGCGCCGGTCGAGCTCCGTGGTGATGTCGTCGTAGAGCTGCGTGCCGAACAGCTTGGTCAGCACCGCCCGCCTGGCATCGTCGTCGCAGCGCAGGAAGCGCGCGAACTCATTCTGTGGCAGCAGCATGACCTGGGTGAACTGACTCCGGCTGAGCCCGATGATGTCGGCGATCAGGTCCCCGACCTCGGCCTTGTTCGACGACAGGCTGACCCAGCCGCCGCCTTCGCTGCGGTGCAGGTGTACCTGCATCGCCTCGGTGGTGTAGCCCGTGCCGCGGCGCTTGGGCCGCCTGTGCTCCGGCACCCGGGTGATCAGGTAGCGGACACCCCGCACCGAGAACTCCAGCGTCACGGACGGCTCGGCGCCGGGGTCGGCGAAGTGCGAGTGAAGCCGGTCCTCGGCGGCGTCCTCACCGGACAGGCCGCCATAGAGGGCGAACGTGATCGCGTCGAGTACCGTCGTCTTCCCCGCGCCGGTCGGGCCTTCGAGCAGGAACAGGCCGCCGCCGGCGAGCCGGTCGAAATCCACCCGCTGCGGCGCCGCGAACGGCCCGAACGCCTGGAGCTCGAGCCCGTGCAGCCGCATCAGGCCGCCGCGGGCTTACTGCCCGCTGGCTTGCTGGCCGGCTCGGGGAAGGCCAGCTCGGCCTGGGTCAGCCAGTCGTCCGACCGCCCGGCGTTCGCCAGCCACTCGTCGACCGAGCCTGCCTCGTCCAGCCCGGGCCGCTCGGCCAGCCCGGCCTGCTCAGCCGGGCTCGCCGCGCTGGCCGGCTCCGCGCCGGCCAGCTCGAGATCGCCCGGCCGTTCGGTCGGGTCGCGGTGCTGGACCGCCTCGATCACATCCCGCAGCACGGCCTGCTGATCATCGTCGGCCGGGCCGCCGCTGGTGTACTCGACGAACAGCCCGCAGATCTCGACCGGGTCGGCGCTGCGCGCGAGCCGCCGCAGGTCGGTCGCCGAGCCTGGCAGCGCGCCCTCGGGGTCGAAGTCGAGCACCAGCGTGTGCGGCCACTTCTCGCGCAGCCGCTCCATCGGTGAGGCGGGACGGACCGGATCGGTGAGCACGACCTTGACCCACGCGCCGGCCAGCCCGGCGGCAGCCGCGTCCGCGCGGGCCAGCAGGTCGTCCAGCTTCCCGCGCACCTCGCGCAGCGGCCGCGGCACCGGGGTCGCCAGCCTGGCCGTCGTCACCCGGCCCGCATTGTCGATCTCGGCCAGGGTCACCGACTTGGCGTGATGCCGCTCGGAGAACGAGAACGCCAGCGGGGATCCGCAGTACCTGACCGTCGTTCCGGCCGCCCCCGAGCTGACGCCCTGCTGTCCGTGCACGTGGCCGAGGGCCACGTAGCTGAGTCCGGCGAACACCGACGCCGGCGTGTCGCCGATCCCGCCGACGCGGATGTCCCGTTCAGAATCGGACGGCATCGCTCCCGTGACGAACGCGTGCGCCGCGACGACGGTGCGCCCGATGCCGCGTCCGTCCGCGTCGGCTCGGATCAGGCTGGTCGCTGCCGCCAGCACCGAGGCGTGCGAGCGCTCCGCGCCCAGGTCGGCCATCACCGCGTCGGGCAGCAGGTAGGGGATGCCGTAGATGGCGACGTCACCGTGCTCGTCGGCCAGGATCACGGGCCGTGCGATGTCGGCGACGGACGTGCGCAGGTGGACGCCCGCGAGCTCGCTCAGCCGGGAGCCGAAGCCGAGCCGGACCGCGGAGTCGTGGTTGCCGCTCGTGATGAGCACCGGAATCCTCGCCGCAGCGAAACCCCGCAGCGCGCGATCGAGCACCGCCACCGCGTCGAGCGGCGGCACCGCCCGGTCGTAGACATCGCCCGCGACGACGACCGCGTGCACCTCGTGGCTGACCGCCTGGGCAAGCAGCCAGTCGAGGAAGGCCGCCTGGTGCGCCAGCAGGTTCTCGCCGTGCAGCGTCCGCCCCAGATGCCAGTCCGAGGTGTGGAGCAGTCTCATCGGCGCTCCAGCGATCGTGACGGGGGTGACGGTTGAGGTCGGAACCCATCATCGCCGGAGCCCGGGCGGTTGTTCCTGATTGAGTAACGACGGCGTGTCGCGCGGTTACGCGCCACCGTGCACAGCCCGCGCTTGTTGGTACGTTGGGCGGATGCTAGCCAGCACGGAGTTCGATGCGCTGTTCCCGCCCGACCTACCTGAGCCAGGGCACTGGGAGGAGCGCTATCCGCCCCGGCAGCTGCCCGCAGGCGCCGAGGTCACCAGGCTCGGGCCGTCGCCGACCGGGTTCATGCACATCGGCACGATCTACATCGCCATGATCGACCGCGACATCGCGCACCGGTCGGGCGGCCGGTACCTGCTCAGGATCGAGGACACCGACCAGTCACGCCAGGTCGAGGGCGCGCTCGACCAGTTCGCCCGGGCGTTCGGCTACTTCGACCTGGCGCCGGACGAGCAGGAGGGCGACGGAGACTACGGGCCGTATCACCAGTCCCAGCGCTCGGCTATCTACATGAGCTACGCCCGCCAGCTGCTGCGCGAGAACAAGGCGTACCTGTGCTTCGCTACGTCCGAGGAGCTGGCCGATATCAGGAAGCGGCAGCAGGCCGCCAAACTCCCGCCCGGCTACTACGGCGAGTGGGCGATCTGGCGGGACGCGCCGGACGACGAGGTGCGCCGCAAGCTCGCCGAGGGCACGCCCTGCGTGGTGCGGTTCCGCTCGCCGGGCGTCCCGGGCCGGCGAGTCGAGTTCGGTGAGGCCATCCGGGGCCAGCTGTCGGCGGAGGACAACTTCAACGACGTCGTGATCCTCAAGTCCGCCGGCCCCGCGGACCGGCTGCCGACCTATCACTTCGCGCACGCCGTCGACGATCACCTGATGCGAGTCAGCCTGGTGATCAGGGGCGAGGAATGGCTTCCTTCCGTCCCGATGCATCTGCAGCTCTTCGCCGCGCTCGGCTTCGAGCCGCCGGCTTACGCGCACACCTCGCTGCTGATGAAGCAGATACCGGGCGGGAAGCGGAAGCTGTCCAAGCGCAAGGACCCAGAGGCCAGCGTCGACTTCTACATCCAGGCCGGCTACCCGGCCAGGGCGGTGCTGTATTACCTGCGCGGGCTGGCCAGCGGCTCGCTGGCCGAGCTGCCGCTCGACGAGGCGCTCGCGGCGCCGATCAGGCTCGCGGACCTGGGCGGCGCCGGCCCGCTGATCGACCAGGTGAAGCTGGAGGACATCAGCGCCGACCACATCGCGACCCTGCGGAACGCGCAGATCCTCGCGGCCATGCGGCACTGGGCGGCCAGCTACGATCCCGAGCTCGCCAGCGTGCTCGAGGCCGAGCAGGACCTGGCCCTGGCGGCACTGGCCGTGGAGCGGGACGGGGTCGAGAACCCCAGGAAGGACCTGCGCAAGTGGTCGGACTTCCGGTCCGCTTACGGATTCTTCTTCCCCGGGCTGTTCACGCCGGTCAGGGCCGGAGACGAGCGGCTGGGCAGCCTGCCCGCCGACCTGGTGCGCGCGTTCGCCGCGGACTTCGTGGCCGGCTACCAGGACACCGCCGACCCGCAGGAATGGTTTGGCCAGATCAGGGACCTCGCGGCCAAGCACGGCTTCGCCGCCAGCGCCAAGCAGTACAAGCAGGCGCCGGACGAGTACCCGGGCTCGATCAGGGAGGCATCCCAGCTGATCAGGGTGGCGCTGACCGGCTCGACCAGGAGTCCCGACCTGGCCAGCGTCGCCCGTGTCCTCGACCGGGACGAAGTGGTCAGGCGGGTCAGCGCGCTGACCCAGTAAGGCCAGCGACCCGCACGACGGGCGCCTGCTCGACCGCGCCATCCGGAAGGGCACGGCCAACGTGATCATCTGCCGCCTGCACTTCCAGCGCGCGCTCTGGTCCGCGCTTCATTCCGGTAGCGGTCGGAAGGCAGGGTCAGTCTGTACTGAAGATCTCCCGGAGCACGCCCTCGGCACGGGGAGACAGGATCTCGTCCGGATAGAAGTCCCTGCAGATCCGTAGCGCCTCATCGAGTGACTCGATGCCAGCGATCTTCGTGAGTGTCCGCAAGTCAGCAACGTCGCGTGGCCTAGCGGCGAAGGCCTTCATCGCCGGCGACGGCACCGGGCCTCCTCGACAACCAGGGTCATCGGCTTGTAGCTGGGAGCCATAGCGCCATCCTGTCTGCGATCCGTGATCTGATCTTATGGCAGCGCTCTGACCAGCTACGGGAACATGGCTCAGCGCTGCGAGCGGAGGACCCGTGAGGATGAACTCGGAAGAGGCGCGGCGGCGGCTGGGCGCGGCGCGGGTTGCCCGGCTGGCTACGGTGTCGGCCGGCGGACAGCCGCACCTGGTGCCGATCACGTTCGCGGCGGACGGCGATCTCGTGTACACCGCCGTCGACGCCAAGCCCAAGACGACGAGGCGGCTGCAGCGGCTGAGCAACATCCGCGGCAATCACCGGGTCGCGGTGCTGGCTGATCACTACGACGAGGACTGGTCGGCGCTGTGGTGGGTCCGCGCCGACGGCGAGGCCGCCATCCTCGACGACCCGGCCGTGATCGCCGGACCTGTCCGGCTGCTCGCCGACCGCTACTCCCAGTACCGCGACAGCCGGCCTGCCGGGCCGGTCATCGCCATCCGCGTCGACCGCTGGACCGGCTGGTCAGCCAGTTAGATCCGGTCCAGCGTCCCGCGCATCACCTCCTCGACGCCGAGGGCCTGGACGCCGGTCACAGACCCGCTACAGCCGGGATCACCTCGCTGCCGATCACCTCGAGCGGGGTGAGTTCCGATACGCTCGCGACCGCGCCGATCGCGGTGTCGAAGCCCAGCTCGGCGAGCTGGCCGAGGTTGTCGATGACCTCGTTTGCCTTCTCGCCCCTGGGTCCGACGTCGAAGATGAAGTAGCAGGACTTGCGGATGTCGTCGTAGACCCTGCCCTCGGCGTCGCAGTGCGCGCGCAGCACGTCGAGCTTGCGGGCCAGGTCGGGGCCGGGGAACAGGTTGCACGCCTGGGCGTACCGGGCCACGAAGCGCAGTGTCTTCCGCTCGCCGCCGCCGCCGATCATGATCGGCGGGTGCGGCCTGGAGAGCGCCTGCGGGGAGTTCAGCGGCCGGTCAAGCTCGTAGTGCGTGCCCCGGTAGGGCGACTCGTTACCGCTCCACATCTGCAGGCAGATCTGCAGCGTCTCCTCAAGCCGCTCGAATCGCTCGGCGACCGGCGGGAACGGGATGCCGAGGCCCTTGGACTCCTCCTCGTTCCACGCCGCTCCGATCCCGAGCCACGCACGGCCGCCGGAGAGAACGTCGAGCGTGGTCACGATCTTCGCGAGGACGCCGGGGTGACGGTAGACCGCGCCCGTGACCAGGGTGACCAATTTCGCTCGCGACGTGCAGGCGGCCAGATAGCCAAGGGTGGTATAGGCCTCGAGCATCTCGTGCTCGGCCGGGCCCACCCCGCGGATCTGAAAGAAATGGTCCATCACGCTGATGAACTCGAATCCCGCGTCATCGGCGGTGCGAGCAACGGCAGCCAGGTCGGCGCCGAGCCTGGCAGGCCCTCCTGGCCAGGTGAAATCGGGAATCTGCAGTCCGAGCTGCATAGTGCGCCACTCCAGTCGGTCAGAAGGCGGTCAGCGCCGCTGCCGGGAACCCGCGACGTTTCGTCCTGTGCCATCTTGCCGCCGCGGCCTGGACGGCTGCCTGCCGGGGTACGGGCGCAGCTCTCTAGGTTTGGTGCGCCTGCCTACGGGCAGTTGGCCCGGGCTGATTGTTTCCAATTACATATCGGATGCCATTTAGAGATGGTTAGTCCGGCAGCAAGGGAGTGGTCGGAAAATGGCTGGGATGCTGAGAGTCTCCAGGAGCCGCGGCGCTCTGAGTGGCGTGCTGCTCGCGCTCCTGGGAATCTGGGGCGGGGTTATCCCGCTCGTCGGACCGTATGTCCACTACGCATACACGCCGGATCATGCCTGGACCTTCACGGCGGGCCGGGTCTGGCTGGAGATCCTGCCGGCCGCCGGAACGCTGCTCGGCGGGCTCATCCTGCTCGCCAGCAGGCTCCGGCCGATGGCGCTCCTCGGCGCGTCGCTCGCGGCGGCCAGCGGCGCGTGGTTCGCGGTCGGCAGCGCGCTGGCGCCGCTCTGGACGAACACGGTGGCGGCGCAGGGTTTCCCCGTGGGCGGACACCTTGCCAGGGCAATGGCGCAGATCGGATACTTCGCTGGTCTCGGCGTCGCGATCGTGTGTATCGCATCGGTCGCGCTCGGCCGGCTCTCGCTGGTGTCGATCAGGGACGCGAACGCGGCTGAGCGCCCATCGGCCGCCACCGAACCGGAGAGAAGCACGCCGGAGCCGGTGAGAACGCCGATGCGCCGGGTGGCCAGCACGCCCGCCCCTGGCAGCGACTCGCCCGAGGACAGCGCTGCCACCAGCGATCCCGTCAGCTCCAGTTCCACCACTAACCGGTCGTAGTCGCACAGCCGGCCCGGCTCTGGCGGAGGCGGGACGTCGGCTCGTCGCCGCCAGAGCCGCTCACGGCGGCGTCATCGGGGCGCACGGCGTCATCGGGGCGCACTGCCCGGCCTCCGTAGAGCGCGACGACCATCGCGAGCAATGCCGCGACGGCTCCGGCGAGCATGGCGGCGCGATCGCCGGCCGGGCTAGCGGCCCGGTCGCCGTGACTGGCCAGCTGCGCGACGGCGGGCAGCAGCGCGGCTCCGAGCGCCGCGCCGACCTGGCGGCTGGTGTTGACGAACCCGCCGACCACCCCCTGGTCGCGATCAGCGATCCCGCCGCTCGCCGTCACCATCGTCCCGAACGCTGTCCCGGCGGTCCCGAATCCGACCAGCGTCACGGCCATCAGCAGCGGGCTGTACCGTCCCGTCTCCGGCAGCCTGGAGAGCACGGCGAACCCAGCCGCGGCGACGGCGCTGGTCAGCACCAGGACCCGCCGGATGCCGATCCGGCGGGCCAGGCGGGCGCCGAAGGCTCCGGCAGCGAAGCCGACGATTCCCTGCGGCGCGATGGCCAGGCCAGTCTGCAGCGGAGTATCCCCGAGCACCTGCTGGAAGTAGAGGGACAGGACCAGCATCTCGCCCGCGCTCCAGGCGCCGAGCAGCAAGTTCATCGTGCCCGCCGTGCGCAGGCTGGGCAGCCGCAGCAGGCTGCCGGGTACCAGTGGGTCCGCATGGCGACGCTCCACTAGCCAGAACGCGCCGACGAGGATCACTGTCAGCGCCATGGCGGCCACGATGAGCGGGGACGTCCAGCCCCTGACGCTCCCTTGCGAGACGGCGTACACGATCGAGGCCACGGCCGCCGTGATCAGGACGGCACCGGCGGCATCCAGCCGCCGGGCTGATCGCGGCCGGCGCGACTCGGCCAGCAGCCTCGGCGCCGCGGCGGCCGCGAGCAACCCGACCGGCACGTTGACCAGGAGCACCGCCCGCCAGCTGGTGAACTGCACGAGCACGCCGCCCAGCACCTGGCCGGCGACGAAGCCGACCGAGGCCGTCGCGCCGTACATGCCGAGGGCCCGCGTCCGCGCCGGACCTTCGGCGAAGCTCGTGGTGATCAGCGACAGCGCGGCCGGCGCTGTCAGCGCGGCGCCAGCGCCCTGCACGAAGCGCGAGGCGATGAGGAGCGCGGGGTCGTGCGCAAGCCCGCCGGCCAGCGACGCGGCCGAGAAGACGAGCAGCCCGGTCACGAATATCCGGCGGCGGCCGAAAAGGTCAGCAGCCCGCCCGCCCAGGATCAGCAGGCCGCCGAAGGCGATCGCATAGGCGGTGACGACCCATTGCACGGTCGAAGCCGTGACATGCAGTTCCCGCTCAATCGACGGGAGCGCCACGTTCACGATGCTGAAATCCAGCACGACCATGAACGAGGCACACAGGATGAGCAGCAGGGCGAGACCGCTATGGCGGGCAGAGTGCGCCTGTCCGGTCTGCTGATGCACGGGGGGCGGCAAGCGGAGAGCGGACGGGCGGGCGGTGTGCAGGTGACCATGCCGCTGGTGGCGTGCCCGCACAACCCTCTGCTGGGCTAGCCCGTCCCGGACCAGCCCGCCCCGGACCAGCCCAGCCCAGCGACCGCGCCGCCGCTGCCCCTGCTCGCTCCGGCCAGCCGGGCGATGCGAACCGAACACGCCGTGGCGAGCATCCCTGGTTCCGTGTGCTGGTGCTGACGAGGACATGAAGCTCATCTTTCAATACGATACGACTCGTTTTGTAATTGCCGATGCAGATCCTAACCGCGAAGAGAGCGCTGGTATTCCGGCGCGGAGCATTCCATGATCGCGGCGGGTTGACCGCGCTATAGAGGCTGTCGCGAACCCACCACGATCATGAGTCACTCAGCCTGGCGGGGCGGATGGGGCCGGTGCCCGAGGTGGTTCGGCGCTTTGCTCCGGGCTTTACTCCGCAGCCGCTGTCCGAGGCCCCGAGGCGGCGGCTCCGCAGTGCTCGCGGTGGATGGCAGCCCAGTGGCCGGTCGCGCCAAGCCCGGCCAGGACCCGGGCCAGGCCGAGGTTGACGCGGACCACGGCCAGGAAGTCCGGCGGTATGGTCATCCGCCGGATGACGTCGGCGTACCGGCCCGGCCGGGCGAGGTCAGAACCGTGCAGCGCGGCAGCGAAGTCGGGTGAGTAGGTATAGGGCTGTTCGGCCACGACCGGAGTGTGCGTTTCCTGCAGCCAGGCCATCAGGGCTGACGCGTCCGGCGGGTCGGTCATATCCACGTAGCCGGCGTGCGACAGTACGCGGAGGAGTTGCGTGGAATCAGAATCGACAATCGCCTGCATCGCGGCTTGCACCGTACGGATCTGCCTGGCGGTGTAGCGCCGCACGCATCCGAAGTCGAGGAAGGTCACGCTGCCGTCGGCGTGGAACAGGAAATTGCCGGGATCCGGGTCGGCATTCAGCATGCCGAGCCTGGTCAGACTGCCGACGGCGAACCGGTAGATCACCTCGCCCCACCTGTCCCGCAGGTGCTGGGGCGCCGTGCGCGCCCGCGCCCAGCAGAAGCCATCACTCAGGTCCATGGTCAGCACCCGGGCCGTGCAGAGCTCAGGCACGGTTTCGGGGATCCTGATCAGCGGATGGCCGCAATACGCGGCAGCGAACGCCTCCTGGTTGGCGGCCTCCACCCGGTAGTCGATTTCCTCCATGATCCTGGCCGACAGCTCGCGAGCGATGGCCGGCACATCAGCCTGCACGCAGGTCATCCCGCAGCTCAGCCGCAGGAAGGAAGCCAGCAGCTCGCTGTCGCCCAGGTCGGCGCGGATCGCTCGCTCCACGCCCGGGTACTGGATCTTCACCGCCACGTCCCGGCCATCCTGGAGCGTTGCGGCGTGCACCTGCCCGATCGACGCCGCCGCGATGGGGTGCGGGTCGAAGTCGGTGAAGATCTCGTGCAGCGGGAGACCGAACTCGGTCTCGGCCAGGTCCGCGGCCAGGCCGGCCGGCATCGACGGGGTGTCGTCATCGCGCCGGGCCAGCGCTGACTGATAGCCGGCCTGATGTTCCGGCGTGCCCGCCGCCGGCGGGCTTGCCAGTGACATCAGCTGGCAGGCCTTCATGACTACGCCGCGGGAACGACCAAGCAGGTCGGCATACCGCTCGGCCGCGCGCCCGTGCCGGGCCGCCATCGCCATATCCGCATTGCGCCGGCGAGCCGCCCAGGAATCCCATCCGGCAGGATTCGCCGGTGTCAGGCCCACCAGCGGCAGCATCCCGGCCAGCCGGCCTTGCGCCAGGTAGTAGCCGGGAGCAACCGAATGCGGCAGGTCCTGAGGACTATATGCGTGCATATCAGATACTGGAGGCTCCGCCACTGTCCGCTCCGGGAAAGTGCCTTTGAATACTCAGTCAGGGGCCAGTATTACAGGCGGAACGCAAACGGCATGCTCAATTAGGAAACTGCCCTGCGGTCAGCGTGACGTCCGCTCCGTCCAGGCTGACCGATCCTGACTGGTATCCGATGATGCCGCAATTCGGCACTGGCGTGCTCACGACGGTCGAATCCTGCACATCGGTTTTGTGCGCGCACACAGGGATCGAATTGCAGCTACTCGGGGCCGACGCCCCGCTCCCGCCAGCCTGAAGCGGCAGAAGAAAGTTTTCTGGCTCGTGTCGATCTGGCGGCGCGGCATTCGACGCACGGGCAGAAGAGCGGATGCGGTGGTCACAGAACCCCGCTGGATGCAGTCAGGACCGGCACGCGGCCGGCCCGCAGAACCGAAGGAGCTAGGCAGATGCGATTCTTTGGATACACCCTGGCCGACCCGTCGATCCCGATCCCCCCGCCGGACCCCGACATGTACGCCAAGATGGGCGCGTTCGTCGAGGAGGCCACCAAGGCCGGCGTGCTGCTGGCCACCGGCGGGCTCGGGCCAGTCGAGGAGGCCACCAAGGTCAAGTACGCCGACGGCGAGTTCACCGTGCTGGACGGCCCGTTCTCCGAGGCGAAGGAACTGGTCGGCGGCTGGGCGCTGATGGAGACGCGCGACAAGGACGAGGCGATCGAGTGGACCAAGCGCTTCCTCGCGATCGCCGGCCCGGGCGAGTCCACGATCAGGCAGGTCTTCTGATCCGCGAGTCCCCGGCGGGGCAGGCGGCTGAACGGGCCGCCTAGCCCCGCCGGGGCCTTGTCCGGGGCGGCCGGCGATCGCGAGAGCCACGGCCCGCGCGCCTGGCCCTGGCCCCGCGGCTCGGCCGCCAGCTGCCCGGCTCAGGCCCTGCCCGGGACCCGGGCTTGCCCGATCCGCCCTCCGGTGGTGTGATCGGTCCTCGTGACAGGCTCGCAGGCGACCCACGCTCATGCCGCGATAGAGACGGTCATCCGGCTGGAATCGGCCCGCCTCATCGCCGGGCTGGCCAGGTACGCGGGCGGCGACATCGGCCTCGCCGAGGAACTGGCCCAGGACGCCGTCGTCGCGGCCCTGGAGCAGTGGCCGGCCGGCGGAGTGCCCAGGAACCCCGGCGCCTGGCTGATGACCGTCGCGAAACGCCGGGCCGTCGACCTCTTCCGCCGCAACCGCGACCTGGAACGCAAGTACGCCGAGATCGGCCGGGACCGCCAGGCCGCGGACGACGACGGTACCGGGGACCTCGACCGGGCCATCTCCGGCGACATCGGCGACGACCTGCTGCGGCTGATCTTCACGGCCTGCCATCCGGTACTTCCCGTGCAGGCCAGGGTCGCGCTGACGCTCCGCCTGCTCGGCGGCCTGACCACGGCCGAGATCGCCCGCGCCTACCTGGTGCCGGAACCGACCATCGCCCAGCGCATCGTGCGCGCGAAGAAGACGCTGTCCAGCGCCCGCGTTCCGTTCGAGACGCCGGACAGCCAGGCGCGGCCAGCCCGGCTGGCCTCGGTCCTCGAGGTCATCTATCTCATTTTCAACGAGGGATACGCGGCGACTGCCGGCGGCGACTGGATGCGCCCTGCCCTGTGTCATGAAGCCCTCCGGCTCGGGCGGGTGCTGGCTCAGCTGGCGCCGGACGATCCGGAGGTGCATGGCCTGGTGTCGCTGATGGAGATCCAGTCGTCCCGGATCGCGGCGCGGACCGGGCCGTCCGGCGAGCCGGTCCTGCTGCTCGACCAGGACCGGACCAGCTGGGATCAGCTGCTGATCCGCCGCGGCCTGGCGGCGCTCGCCCGGGCCGAGCAGCTCGGCGGCGACCGCGGGCCCTATGCGCTGCAGGCCGCGATCGCCGCCTGCCACGCGCGGGCGTTCCGGCCGGAGGAGACCGACTGGACTCAGATGACGGCGTTGTACGGCGTCCTCGCCGAGGTGATGCCGTCGCCGATCGTGGAGCTGAACCGGGCGGTGGCGGTATCGATGGCGTCCGGGCCGCAGGCCGGGCTCGACCTGGTCGACCAGCTCGCCGCCGAGCCTTCCCTGCGCGGATACCACCTGCTGCCGAGCGTCCGCGGCGACCTGCTGATGAAGCTGGGCCGGGCCGGCGAGGCCCAGGCCGAGTTCCGGCGCGCGAGCGAGCTGACCACGAACGCCCGCGAGCGCGAGCTGTCCGAGCAGCGGGCGCGCTCCGCCGCGGACCTGGACGACAGCTAGCCGAAGCCGGCCCTGTAGCGGCCAGAGGATCGAATGTGTGTTCTACTGAATGAGTGAGTCAGGATGCACGTCCGGAGTGGTGGCCGTATCCCGGGCAGTGCCCGGCCGGCCATCCGTGGGGGCCGGGCCAGGTCATCGTCAGCTGGTCGCCGTGTGACTGCCCGGGGGCGCTGACCCATCCGGGCAAGGGCCATCAGTGCGTGCGGTGCGGCACGCCCGGATGCACGGCAGCGTGGTATCAGCCGCGGCACGGCTGGCCGCCAGGACAGCGCGACGCCTAGCAGCCGGCCGGAAGGGCACCTTGGCTGGCATGCCCCGCGCCGCGGGGCCGTCGCGCCTGTCAGACTACGGGCATGCAGACGTTCGTCGCCGATCACCCGCTTGTCGCGCACAAGCTCACCGCCATGCGCGACGTCAACACCGAGACACCGCTGTTCCGCAGCCTGACCGACGAGCTGGTCACGCTGCTCGCCTACGAGGCCACCAGAGACATCAGGGTCGAGCGGGTCACGGTCCAGACGCCGGTCGCGGCCGCCGACGGCGTCACGCTATCCAGGCCCAAGCCGCTGGTGATCCCGGTGCTCCGGGCGGGCATCGGGATGCTCGACGGGATGGCCAGGCTGCTGCCGAAGGCCGACGTCGGCTTCGTCGGCCTGGCCAGGGACGAGGAGACGCTGGTCGCCTCGACCTACGCGACCAGGCTGCCGGCCGACCTTACCGGACGTGACACGTTCGTGCTCGACCCGATGCTGGCGACCGGCGGCACGCTCGTGACGGTCTTCGAGATGCTCGCGTCCCGCGGCGCGGCGTCGATGACGGCGATCTGCCTGCTGGCCGCGCCGGAGGGCATCGAGCGGGTGCAGGCGGCGTTCGGTGACGACTTCCCGATCCCGGTCAAGGTGGTGACGGCCGGGCTGGACGACCATCTCAACGAGCGCGGCTATATCGTGCCCGGCCTTGGTGACGCCGGCGACCGCCTGTTCGGCGCGATCTGACG
>DATKQH010000121.1:0-43852 GCA_035532775.1 Streptosporangiaceae bacterium | reverse complement strand
GGTCCCCTGGCCGGCGGTGAACTCCACCCGCTGGTTCTCCTCGAGGTTACGGAATCCGTCGGCCATGATGGCCGTGTGATGAACGAAGACGTCGGCGCCGCCGTCGTCTGGTGCGATGAAGCCGTAACCCTTGCTCGAGTTAAACCACTTCACGGTGCCCTGAGGCATGTACTTACTCCTATATTGCGGTCTTCGGGATTCACAGTAATGATTCCCGGGCTGTGCGACCGCCTGCCCAATCCGAAGTCTGCGCTTCGGGGTGCCCAGGACGCCCGCTGTCTAGTTTCGCAGGCGCTGTGACACGTGCACGAACCTTCGACTACAACCAAGTCCATCTAACACCATCGCTAGCCCCGATGTTCCACGACGCTCCGAAAGCTGGCCGCCGGGTTATGCTTTTGATGGTCTATGGCAGTCTTTGTCGGCGGAGTCGCTTGGCGTACATGGCGTCCACCCGGTACGGGATCCCGACCGTCTCGCTGTTGCTGGTCTCCGGATGCTCGCGCAGGATCGCCCGGATCTCGCCGAGCACGGCGCGCTGGCGGCAGCACGGCGATGTGGCTGACGCTGCGGATCCGGTCAACGACATCATCGTGCGTGCCGACGTGGACGTGCGAGAAGGCCGCCTCGACCCAGGGCGACCAGCTGCTGGCGCTGCCGCCCGTCAGGTACTTCTCGGTGCGACGCAGCGTGTCATCCGGCCGGCCGGCGCCGCCAGGCAGCCGGTCATGCAGCCGCTCGCGCATCGCGGCAACCGGCTCGACCGCGGCAAGATCGGCGCCGGCCCCAGCCGGCATGATCCGGGAGCAGTGAGACGAAGAACTGCTTGTCCGCCTCGGTCGGCTTCAGTACCTGCACCGGTGTCCGCCTTTCCGAGATCTACGCGGGTTCGGGTACCCGGGCCCGCCTGGAATGATGCTCGCATGGACGAGCACAGCGAACCGGCAGCAGGGCCGCTGACCCGGGCTGAGGCATCCGAGGCTGTCGCGGGCCACGGGTGGCGGTACGCCCTCGGCGTGGCGCGGACGTACGCGCCCGTGCGGTCGCTGAGCGAGGCAGCCGACATCGTCGCGCACCTGGCCGATGAGTGCGGTGCCGATGGTGACGAGCGCCTGCTGATCGATATCCGTCCTGGCGTCCTCGTGCTGACGGTCCAGAATCTGGTGGCCGGCTCCCTGACCGCCAGCGACGCCGCGCTGGTCCGGCGGATCTCGGCGAACCTGACCGAGCGCGGGCTGCGCGCCGATCCGCGCGCGCCCGCGGCCAGATCAGTGCAGGTGCTGGAGATCGCGATCGACGCACTGGACATCGCGTCGATCCGGCCGTTCTGGAAGGCTGCGCTCGGGTACGGCGACGAGCCGGGGCACGCTGGCCCGCAGGACGCGATCATCGATCCCGTCGGGCAGGGTCCGGCGGTCTGGTTTCAGCAGATGGCCGAGCCGCGGCCGCAGCGTAACCGCATCCACCTCGACATCTCGGTGCCGCACGACGAGGCGCAAGCCCGGATCGAGGCGGCACTCAAGGCGGGCGGCACGCTGGTCTCCGACTCGCGGGCCCCGGCCTTCTGGGTACTCGCCGATGCCGAGGGCAACGAGGCGTGCATGACCACCTGGCAGGGCAGGGACGGCTGAGCGGTCAGGCCGCCTAGTCGACACCGTCGGCGATGACCGCATCGAATTCGCCCAGGATCCCGACGTTGCCGGACCGCTCGAGCGGAGTGTCCGGTGGCCGGTGCCATAGCCAGCAGTCAAGGTCGTCCGCGGTGCCTCGCACGGTCGCCGCGGCGGGAGTGCCCGGATCGGTTCCGGTGACCTGGATGCCAGGCCGGTCGTAGGACTTCTGGTCCTCCGGATCGGTTCCGCTGAACTGGCCGAGGGTGACGAACCAGGAATCGCCCGTGTCGGTTGCGCTGATCCGCAGGGTGCGCGCATCACCGGGCACGAGCGTGCCCCATACGGGCAGGTCGCCGCCGTACATGATGCGGAGCGCCTCGTCCACTCCGTCGGCGCTGAGCGCCGGGTCCAGGTGAGAGCGGCGGTGGCCGGCCGTCAGCTCGGCGTCCACCCGGTGGATCATTGCCTCGTGCGCCTGGCGCCGGATGATGAATCCCACGGTCTTGTCGTCAGACCATGTCCAGGCGGGAGTCTCGGGCGCGGCCGAGGCCAGCGCCGTGCCGAGCTCGCCGCTTACGCTGAGGTAGAAGTCCATCAGCGCGGCACGGTCTTCCGGCCTGGACGGCGCCAGCGCCCCCGCCCCCGCGCCGTCCACTCCCTGGCCGACGATCGTTCCCCAGAACCACTGCACCTCGGCGAGATGCCAGAGCAGATCGTCAGCGGTCCAGTCGGGGCAGGACGGCACCTGGGTGCCGGCCGCCGTCCCGCCGATGGCGTGCGCGAACAAGGCGGACTCGCGGGCGAGATGACCGAGGTAGTCGATGTTGCGTGGGTTGTACGTCGTCACAGTCCACTCCCTTGTGGCGTCCCAGGTACCCCTGCCATTGTCGTTGCTGCCAGCCGGGGGTGCCCGGCGGACCCGTCAGTTCCCGGTCCGCGTGTCGGGCAGTGACGAACGGTAGCCTCTACGGATGCAGGACAACTCCGCCGTCAGCGAGGCACCGCCCGCCGGGGCGGGGCTGGTCCGGATCGAGCCGATGACCGCCGAGCATGCCCAGCAGGTGCTGGCGATCTACCAGGCAGGCATCGACGAGGGCAACGCCACCTTCGAGACGCAGGCACCAGGCTGGGCCGAGTTCAGCGCGGCCAGGCTGGCTGACCATCGCCTGGTAGCGCTCGACGCCGGCGGTGTCGTCGTGCTCGGCTGGGTGGCCGTGTCGGCGACATCCAGCAGGCCCGTCTACGCGGGAGTGGTGGAGCATTCCGTCTACGTGCACCCTGATGCGCGCGGCCGCGGCGTCGGCCGTCTCCTGCTCGACTGCCTCATCGCCTCGACCGAGGCGGCGGGTATCTGGACGATCCAGTCGGGGATCTTCCCGGAGAACACGGCCAGCATCGCGCTGCACCGCGCGGCCGGCTTCCGGATCGTGGGTCCGCGCGAGCGGATCGGCGTGCAGCACGGCCGCTGGCGCGACATCCTGCTGATAGAGCGGCGAAGCCCGGCGCTCTGACCGCCGCGCCGGGAGCGCACGGGGGCGCACACTGAGAGCGACATGGCGACGCGGATGAACAGGTGGGTGGTGCTGGCCGGATACGGCCTGCTCGCCGCCTGCTCCCAGCTGCTCTGGCTGTCGTACGCGTTCATCGAGGCCCAGACGCACCGGGCAATGGGCGTATCGGTGAGCGACGTCGGTGACCTAGCCGCCATCTTCCCGCTGATGTACGTCATCCTCGCGCTGCCGTTCGGGAAGTGGCTGGATGTCAGCTTCGAGCGGGCGCTCGGGCTCGGTGCGGTCCTGACCGGCGCCGGCGGCCTGCTGCGGCTGATCAGCCCGGGATCGTTCTGGTGGGCATTCGGCGGCCAGCTCGTGATCGCCGTCGGCCAGCCGCTGGTGCTCAACTCGATCACGAAGGTAGCCGCGCGGTACTTCCCCGAGCAGGAGCGTACGACGGCGATCTCCATCGGCAGCGTGTCGCTGTATGTGGGGATCCTGGTGGCCGCCCTGTCCGGCAAGCCCTTGTTCGACGCGGGCGGCCTGCGGCTCGTCCTGCTCGTGCAGGGAGCGCTCGGTGTGGTGGCCGCGGCCTGGGTGCTGCTCGCGCTCCGCACGCCGCCTGCTTTCCGCGGCGATCCGTCCGTCGCGGTCTCGCTCGGCTGGCTGAAGCGGGATCGCTTCATCTGGGTGCTCGGCGGCCTGCTGTTCGTCGGGATGGGCATCTTCAACGCGGTCGCCACCTGGCTGGACCCGATACTCGGCCACTTTCACCACGGCTCGGCCAGCGGCGTCTTGTTCGCGATCCTGACGGTGGCCGGCATCATCGGGGCGGCGATCCTGCCAGGGGTGGCCGCGAAGCGGGACAGGCGCCGCGCGATGCTTCAGGTCACGGTCAGCGTGACCGCCGTGGCGTTCCTCGCGATCGCCGCCTGGCACGGGCTCGTCTTCCTCGGGATCGTCCTGTTCATCGAGGGGTTCGTCCTGCTGGCCGCGCTGCCGGTCGCCCTTGACTGGTCTGAGCTGCACAGCGGGCCTGAACGGGCCGGGGCGGCGGTCGGCTTCCTGCTGCTTGCCGGAAACCTCGGCGGGGTAGTGCTTCTGCTGATTGTCCAGATCGTGATCGGCAATCCGTACGCCTCGCTCGGAGTCCTCTCGGCGGCTGCGCTGGCCGGGCTGGCGCTGTCCACCAGGCTGCCCGCCCGAGTCGGAGCGGCCGCGAGCCAGGGAGGCCCTAGATGACGGATCCGGCCGAGCTCATGGCCAGCCTGGAACACGAGCTCAAGCCGTACCGCGGCCAGCCCGATGTTCCCGCCTATGCACAGCTGCCGGCTGACGGCCTGGACCGGGCAGAGGTGGAGAACCTGGTCGAGCGACTCGCCGGGACCGAGGAGTCGCGCTGGCGGGACGGCTACGCCTCCGGTGCGGTGTACCACGGCGATCCCGAGCACATCGCGTTCCTCAACCGGATCTACGCGGCGCAGTCGCAGTCCAACCCGCTCCATCCCGACCTGTGGCCGAGCTCGACGAAGTACGAGGCCGAGGTCGTGTCGATGACCGCGCGCATGCTGGGCTCCGAGCACGCCAGCGCCGACGTGCCGATCGTGGGCACGGTCAGCTCAGGCGGCACCGAGAGCATCATGCTGGCGATGCGCACCTACCGTGACTACGCACGCGAGCGGCGCGGGATCGCCAGGCCGGAGATCGTGGCGCCGGTGACCGCGCACGCGGCGTTCGACAAGGCGTCGAGGTACTTCGATATGCCCCTGGTCAGGGTCGAGGTCGGCGCAGATTTCACCGCCGACGTGGACGCGGTAGCCGGCGCGATCACTGACCGCACGGCGGTCGTCGTGGCGTCCGCGCCCGATTTCCCGCACGGCCTGATCGACCCGGTACCGCAGATCGCGGCCCTGGCCGCCGAGCGCGGAATCGGCTGCCATGTCGATGCCTGCCTGGGCGGCTTCATCCTGCCGTGGGCCGAGCGGCTCGGCTACCAGATTCCGGCGTTCGATTTCCGGCTGCCGGGAGTGACCTCCATGTCGGCAGACACCCACAAGTACGGTTATGCCGCCAAGGGCTCGTCCGTTGTCCTGTACCGGGGCGGCGAGCTGCGGCAGTTCCAGTTCTACAAGACCACCGACTGGCCGGGCGGCCTGTATCTGTCGCCCACCTTCGCCGGCAGCCGGCCCGGCGCGCTGTCGGCGACGGCCTGGGCCGCGATGGTCTCGATCGGCGAGAGCGGCTATACCGACGCGGCCGGGCGGATCCTGCGGACCGGAGCCGAGATCCGGGAGGGCGTCGCGGCGATCGCCGGCCTGACGGTGCTCGGTCACCCGCTGTGGGTGATCGCCTTCGCCGCCGATCCGGCCGACCCGGAGGTCGACATCTACCAGGTCATGGAGAACATGAGCAAGCGCGGCTGGAGCCTGAACGGGCTGCAGCGCCCGGCCGCCGTCCACCTCGCGGTGACGCTGCGGCACACGCTGCCCGGCGTCGCCGACCGGTTCCTGGCCGATCTGCGGTCCAGCATCGAGGAAGTGCGCGCGAACCCGGCGACGCGCACCGGGCTGGCCCCGGTCTACGGCATGGCCGGAGCGCTGCCCGCGGAGGTCGTCAGCGACATGCTCGGCGTCTACCTTGACATCATGTTCGAGGTATAGCCGTGGAGCGGCACGTCCTGGCGGTCGACCTCGGGACGACGGCCCTGAAGGTGGCACTCGTGTCGCTCGGCGGCCAGATCGTGGCGTCCGAGCAGGACACGTGCCGCGTACAGCTGCTGCCAGGCGGTGGCGCCGAGCAGGATCCGCAGGACTGGTGGGAGGCCATCGTCCGGACGTCGGCGCGGATGGTGGCCCGCAGCGGAGTCCCGGTCGGGTCGATAGCGGCAGTCAGCTGCACCGCGCAGTGGTCGGGCACGGTGCCGGTCGGCGCCGACGGCCGCCCGGTACGCAACGCGATCATCTGGATGGACTCCCGCGGCGCGCCCCAGGCCAGCGCCATCACCGGCGGCATGCTCCGGGTTCAGGGCTACGAGATCACCAAGCTCGTGCGGTGGATCAGGGCGACGGGAGGGCTGCCCAGCCGGAGTGGCAAGGACTCGATCGCGCACATCCTGTGGCTCAGAGACTGCGAGCCGGAGGCCTACCAGCGAACGAGCCTGTTCCTCGAGCCGAAGGACTGGCTCAACTTGCGGCTGACCGGCCGCGCCGTCGCTTCCTACGACTCCATCGCGCTGCACTGGGTCACCGACAACCACTGGGTGACCGGCGCGGACGGGGCGGACCGGATCGGCTACGACCCGGCGCTGCTGCGGCTGACCGGCCTCGATTCCGGGCAGCTGCCTGAGCTTGTCGCGGCGACCGACATCGTCGGCCCGCTGCTGCCCGAGGCGGCCGCCGCGCTCGGCGTCCCGGCCGGCATCCCCGTCGTCGCGGGAACGCCCGACCTGCAGTCGGCGGCCATCGGATCGGGTGCCACCAGGGATTTCCAGGCGCACCTGTACGTGGGCACATCCTCCTGGCTGACCTGTCACGTCCCGTTCAAGAAGACGGACATCCTGCGCAACATCGCCTCGCTGCCGGCTGCTATCGGCGGCCGGTACTTTATCGCGGACGAGCAGGAGACCGCCGGTGCCGCGCTGACTTTCCTGCGGGACCGGGTGCTGTTCCCGGCCGGGAGTGCCCCGGCCGACGCCTACCGGCAGTTCGACGAGATGGCCGCGCTGTCACCGCCGGGCAGCGGGGGGCTTGTTTTCACGCCGTGGCTTTACGGGGAGCGGACTCCGGTCGAGGACCATTTCATCAGGGGCGGGTTCCACAACCTGTCCCTGGACGCGGGCCGGCCCGACCTGGTCAGGGCGGTGCTCGAGGGGGTGGCGCTGAACGCGCGATGGCTGCTCGGCGCCGTCGAGAGATTCGCCGGCCGGCGGCTCGACCCGATCAGGTTCATCGGCGGCGGCGCGCGCTCCGAGGTGTGGTGCCAGATCTTCGCCGACGTGCTCGGCCGGACGATCGATCAGGTCGCCGACCCGGTGAATGCCAATGCCCGCGGCGCGGCGATGCTGGCGGCGGTGGCCCTCGGTGAGCTGGACTTCGACCAGGTTCCTGACCGGGTCCCGGTGGCGCGGCGGTACGTGCCTGACCCGGCGAACGAGGATCTGTACGGGCGGGTGTTCGGCGAGTTCATCGGGTTCTACAAGCGGAACAAGAAGGCGCATGCCCGCCTGAACCGCGCGAGCGCCCCCCGGTAAACGCCCGCAGCGCCTGCTATGCCTGCTGCGCCCGCGCGGTCGTCGTCTTAGCCCTGGCTCACTCGCCTCACCAGTCACACAGGCCCCGCACCGGCCGGTCCGCGCACCGTCCGCGCGGGATCAATGTGCCATCCATCACTGACTTCCCGGATGGATGGCACATCGATCCCGCAGCGCTTGCGCCAAGTTGATCGACAAGCGCTTGCGCCAAGTTGATCCAGCGGCGCTTGCGCCAAAGTACCTTGTCATCGCGGCGGAAGCGGAGAGCGCCGACTTCGGCTATCTGCGCGACGCGCTCGGACTGACACCGGGCAACCTGTCCAGGCACCTCACCGTGCTGGAGGAAGCGGGCCTGATCCAGGTACGGAAGGGCTACGAGGGCCGTCGGCCGCGCACCTGGGTGCGGATCACCGGGCAGGGCAGGTCGGCGCTCGCTGCCGAGATCGCCGCCCTGACGGAGTTGCTCCGCCGCCACGAGCAGGGCAAACCTGCCTAGCTGGGCCCGGTCGGTGCGGTCGGCCCGGTCGGCCCGCGGGTGCTGTCCAGGCTGGAGAGGATGGCCGCTGCGGTCGACCAGATGTTCTCGGTGTCTCCGTACGGGCGGGCGACCAGCATGGCCCCTTCCAGCGCGCTGATGATCAGCAGGGCGGCATCGCAGGCAGAACCGGCGAACCGCACGGTGCCTTCTGACCTGCCTTGCTCGAGCACCCGTTCAAGCCAGTGGGCGTTGCGGTCGAAGAACCTGACCACTTCGGCCTGCATGGGCGCGGGCAGGGTCTGGTACTCGGCCGCCAGCATGCCGCACAGGCACATCCGGTGCTGGCTCGCGATATCGGCGTACAGTCTGGTATATGCGTCGAGCTTGACCAGTGCCGACCCCCCGCCGGAGTCGATTACCGCGAGCGCGTCGGCAAAACGCATCGAATAGCGCGCGACTAGCGCCTCGCCGAGCTCGGCCTTGCCGGGATAGTGGTAATGCAGGGCAGCCTTAGTGATCTTCAGCTCGGACGCCACGTCGGCGTAGCTGAAGCAGCCGAAGCCCTTGGTCTGCACCACGCGCTCGGTGACATCCAGAATCCGCGTCGACGTGCCGACGCGGCCAGCCTGGCGTGACGTCATCTCGGGCCCCCGGCTCGACGGTGGCGCTGATCACCTGGATCTAGGTTGACAACTGAATTACTAGTAAGTAAATTCTTACCAACCAGTAAGTAAGGTTAGTGCCTGGCCAACCGACGTGCAACCTCACGTGGTGGATTTCGAGGGCGGCTAGCGGGGCGAGCGGACGACTCAGCCCCCGGGACTTCCGCTCGCCCTTGCCCTTCGCTCCAAGGAAGATCACCACCAGCCCCCAGGTCGCCCAGGCCCCGGTCGCGCGCGAGCCCCCGTCTCGCGGAGCCGGGCCAGTGCTCAAGCCGCGCGCTTGCGGGCCTCAGCCGCGCGCGTCAGGCTCAGCAGGAGCAGCCCGTCGTAATTAGTAACAAAACGCGCGTTCTGTCCATAAAGGTCGCGCAGGGTCAGGCACAGCCCGCACAGATGTGTCATCCACTGCCCGAAAAGCGGCCCGCGAAGCCGGTGCCGGCACGGGCGTACGACGCCGAACATGCACGCAATATGACAGATGCCGGCCCGCTTGGGCAATGAGCCGGGTATCGGGTCGGCCGTGCTTCCCGTCCCGGCCGGGCTCCGTTGACCGGCATGGGTCATCCGGCAGCGTCCGAATGGCCGGTGAACCATTCGGACCCTATGTTTCGCCGGCGGCTCGGAACGGTAGCTAAGGCGGTTGACGCATGCCCGCTGACCGATGCGCTGCTGCGCTGGTGTCACGAGCGGCGAGTCTGGAGGCGCACGATGGACCCTGAGCGATGCGGGAACGTCAGAACGGACCGAGCAGACCAGACCGACCGGATCCCCCGGCCGGATCCGGCGGGTGAGGCGGAGCTGGCAGGCCGGAATGGCCGGAGAGGCAGGATCAGGCGGGTCACCGGACTGGTGGCGGTCATTGCCGCCGCCGTGGTCGCGCTCGTGCTGGCGCTGTCGACCGTGCACCTGCTGCCCCAGTTCAGGAATCCTTTCGCCGAAACGACCGTCGACCGCAGCTCGCCCGCGCTGCTGACATCGATCAGCTCGCTCAGCAGGTACGAAGCCGCGAGCGGGTCGTTCCAGGTCATCGTCAACCTCTCGCAGCGGTCATCCTGGCTGCCGTCCTTCATCGAGGGCTCGCAGACGCTGTTCGTGGGCCAGGGCACGGACATCGCGTTCGTCGACTTCTCGAAGCTGAAGGGCAACGCGATCAAGGTGTCGAGGGACCGGACGGCCGTGGCGATCACGGTGCCGCGGGCTCAGCTGGAACCCGCCGCGCTTAACGTGCGCCGCTCCTATGTGTTCGCCCAGCAGCAAGGGCTGCTGACCCGGATCGACAGCTTCTTCTCCGGCAACCCGGATAGCCAGCACCAGGTCTACGTGGTCGCTCAGCGGAAGATCCAGCAGGCCGCCCGGCAGAGCGCGCTGCTCACCCAGGCGCAGAGCAATACCAGGAGCATGCTCATCGGCCTGATGCACTCGCTCGGATTCCGGCAGGTAGCGGTGACCTTCGCGGCGGCCTAGACGCCGGGCTGCTAGATGCGTGGCAGGGGATCAGCTAGAGGGGTTCCCGCAGGGCGATGACGCCTGCCGACTCGTCCGTAACGGCCGGCGACTCACCGGTTGCGGGCGACCTGCGGGCCAGCCTGGACATCGCGCGGCAGGCCGCCTGAGGAGGCGTCGTCGGGGGCGACGGACACGGCGCAGCGCCAGATACCCCGTCTGGCCGAGATCATCCGCCTGCCAGGCGCGGTGACAGCGGACTCCTCACGAGCTTGGTGGCCGCAAAGCTGGCAAATGGGTTAGCGATTTGGCTCCAACCCGTGATGGGTTGACCTCGACAGCTAGCCGTCGGCCTGATCGGGTCCCGCGTGGCGCGTGATCAGGCGGTTGATCGCGATGCCCGAGATCAAGATCAGGATCCACATGTACTGCGCCGCCGTAGGCGCCACGATGGCGACCGGAATGGAGGCGAGGAACACGGTCGGAATCCGAGCGATTCGAAGTGTCGTCTGCAGGCGGACCCGGGAGACCGATGAGTCGGCCAGACCAGAGCCAGCGCGGGTGGCGTAGAGCCAGACCGCGCCCTCGGCGAGTCCGGCCGCGGCCGCGCAGATCGCGTAGAAGATCACCGCCCCCCTGTCGCTAGAGGGTCGGCTCAGAATGTCGGTCGGGTAGGGCAAGAACGCGATGGTGCCGAGAAACAGCAGGTTCAGGCCAATGAGCGGCCGGTCGAACGCCGTGATGTAACGGAAGATCCCATGATGGCCGAGCCAGAAGAGCCCGATCACGGCGAAGCTGATCCCGAAGCCGGTCAGGCTGTTGATGTCCTTGCTCAGCAGATCGGCGGTGCGGATTGCGCCAATCGGCACGCGCAAGTCGACCGCGAGCAGCGTGACAGCGATCGCCATGACCGCGTCGCTGAAGAACAGGATCCGGTCGTACTCGATGAAGCCGGAACGAGCCAGCGGGTATAGAGCAGAACCCCGGTGGCCGCCAGGCCGGTGCCGTCCCCCTGACGCGGTATCACCAGCGGGCACTGAGCCCGGCGGGATGTCGTCGCCCGGCGCGGCAAGTTCGCCGCCTTCATGAAGCGGACTCTGGTCCGGCGGTTCCCTGAGGCGGTCCGGATCGCTTTCTGAGCCGGAGGTCGCGTCACTGGTCACGACCCGTGACAGTAGCGGATGGCCGGGACCTGAGGTGGTCTGGCCTTCGCAGACGACCGGCGTGTGGGAAAATTCGGCCGCTTTGTACGTCGGGAGGCTCTCGTGTCGATACCTGTCATCGTCGAACTGGCAGCGGCCGCCATCTCGGCAGTCGCCCTCGTGTGGCCTGCTCTCTACCTGAAGCGAGACAGGCCAGCCAGCCGAGCGAAGATGGCGTTGCGATTCGCCGGTCTGGCTGGACTGACGATCTTGCCTGACGTCACGGACTGGGTCGGAGGCCGGGTCCGCAGAAGAGCCCAGACGAAGATCGCGCTGGTAGGCCGGTTGTCCCGGTGGTGGCCTTCATCTGGTTCTATCTGGACGCTGATCAGGCCCGCCTGGGCTGGATGTCCGATGCGTGATCGGTTACGATCACCGGACCGTGACGAGGTCGGCAAGGTGTCTGACGTCTGCGAGGCCAGATGAACGCGCCGGTGATCAGCGGCCTGGTCCTGGCCGGGATAGCGACCGCAATGCTGGTGGCGATGGCCTTCTCCGCGGTGCCGGGGAGCGGTTCCGCTCGTGCCAGGCGCGCCAGCCAGCTTGCCCGGTATTTCGAACTGCCACTGCCACCTGACCTGATGGGCTGGCTGGGTGACCGGCAGCGGGTGCGGCAGCTGACCACCCTGTTTGTAGTCGGTCCTTTGCTGCCACCGCTCGCGTTCTGGCGTGGCTACGCCTGGTGGCGGGCCATGGCGCGTAGCTTGCAGTTTCCGCAGCCAGTGGCAATGTCGATCTGGATCGCCGTGCTGGTCCCGGCTATCGTCGCGATTGCTCGCCATCACCGCGAGCTAAGGTGGGCTCGTTCGCATGGTCTGCCTTTACTCGCCGGAGATCCGGACCGCAGGCTGGCGGAGGTCGTGCCGCCAGTGATGACCTTGCTGGCCCGGCTGGGCGTCGTCACTCTCGCTGCGGCGGCCGTCGTCGCCGGCATCATAGGACCCGGCGCGTCGGCTGGACGGCTCTGGCTGGCCGTCGCTGCCGCGGTTGTCTCGCTGGCAGCGCTTGGGACGGCGGAGATCGTGCAGCTGCGTCTCATCCGTGCTCCCCGCCTCGGGTCCAGCCCGGCGGCGCTGGCGTTCGACGACGCATTCCTGTCGGAGACCGTGGTGGACATCGCGAACTTCCCGCTGGCCGTCGCGGTCCTGAGCAGCGTCTTCGGTGCCTTCGTAAACGTGCCAAGGGCGAGCGTGCTCGCCCCGGCCGTCGGTCCCGTGCTGTGGTTCGGGTGGCTTGGCTTCCTTCTCCTCACGCCGGCCACCTCATGGCCCCTGCGGAAACTCCTCAGGCACGATCCGGCGCCGCCTACCGGCATGAACGAGCTGTCATCACGCACCGGCTACGGATACACGTGGTGGTAGCTCACTGGCATCGATCGCCGCGACCGGCGCGATGCTGATGCTGGCCACGATCGTGTCGTCCGGGGTCGAGGTCGCTGAGGTATTCGGTGACCGCTGCGACCACGCGGCCCTGCTCGCCGGCGAGGAGGCCGCCATCCGTGGTGCCGCTCCGAAGCGGCGGCGGGAGTTCACGGCCGTCCGCGCCTGTGCGCGACGTGCACTCGCTCGCGCGGGATTCCAGCCGGTGCCGATCCTGCCAGGACCATCCGGAGCTCCGGTCTGGCCGCCTGGCGTGGTCGGCAGCATGACCCACTGCGACGGCTACCGTGCCTGCGCGATCGGCCGGGCCGAGTTGTTCGCGGCGATTGGCATCGACGCCGAACCGCATGACGTCCTGCCCGACGGCGTGCTGTCCGTGGTGGCCAGCGATTCTGAGCGATCGGCGCTGGCCGTGCTCGCGGCGCAGTGCCCTGGGATCTGCTGGGAAAGGATTTTGTTCAGCGCCAAGGAGTCGGTGTTCAAGGCGTGGTTTCCGGCCACTGGACGGTGGCTGGGATTCACTGGCGCCGAGGTCATCATCGACCTCGCAGGCACGTTCGCGGCGAGCCTGCTCGTCCCGGGGCCCGTGGTAGGTGGCAGCCCGCTCACCACCTACCACGGGCGCTGGGTCGTCGAGCGCGGACTGATCGCGACCGCCGTCGTCGTGCCCGCCGACACCCGCGCCGACCCCGCCGGCGCGGGCCGCGCCGCCTCCCCTGGCCCGGTCAGTCGCCCTTGACGTTGACGATCTGCCGCAGCACATGACGGATCTCGACGAGATCCTTCGCGTCCTCCATGATCACGTCGATGTCCTTGTACGCGCCCGGGATCTCGTCGAGGAACGCATCGGTCCTGCGCCACTCGATGCCCGCCATCGCGGCGTCGAGCTGGGCGCGGCTGAACGCCTTCCGCGCCGCCGACCTGCTGTACTCACGGCCCGCGCCATGCGGTGACGAGTTCAGCGCGAGCCGGTTGCCCTTGCCAGTGACGACGTAGGACCGGGTACCCATCGAGCCGGGAATGAGGCCGGGCTTACCCGGCGAGGCATCGATCGCGCCCTTGCGGGAGATCCACACTTCCTTGCCGAAGTGGGTCTCGCGCTCGGTGTAGTTATGGTGCGTGTTCACCGTCTCCGCGGGCTCGACCGTCTGGCCCAGCCAGTCCTGCACGCAATCCACCACGCGGTGCATCATCTCCTCCCGGTTCAGCAGCGCGAAGTGCTGCGCCCACCGCAGGTCCCTGATGTAGTCCCAGAACTCGCGGGTGTCCTCGACCAGGTAGGCAAGGTCGCGGTCGGGCAGCGTGATCCACCATTTCGCGGCCAGCGCCTGGGCGATCTTGATGTGTCGCTGCGCCAGCTTGTTGCCGACGCCCCGCGATCCGGAATGCAGGAACAGCCAGACCCGGTCGTCCTCGTCGAGGCTGACCTCGATGAAGTGATTGCCCGAGCCGAGGCTGCCCAGCTGAAGCCGCCAGTTCGGCGCGATCTTCTCCGCGCTGTCCGCGCCGGCGTGCTGCTCGAGTGCCTCGATCCTGGCCGCGGTCTGGTCGCTGTAGAGATGGCCGTTGTACTTCCCGGCCGACAGCGGGATGGCGCGCTCGATCGCCTCGCGCAGGGCCGGCAGATCACCACGCGCCCTGACGTCGTCGGCGGTGAACTGGGTGCGCACGGCGATCATGCCGCAGCCGATATCGACGCCGACAGCCGCCGGGATGATGGCGCCCAGGGTCGGGATAACCGAGCCGACGGTCGCGCCTTTGCCGAGGTGCGCATCGGGCATCAGCGCGACGTGCGGGAAGACAAACGGCATCGCGGCCGTGCGCAGCGCCTGCTCGCGCGCGTTATCGCAGAGAATCGACGCCCAGTTCATCAGCTTCTTGCTGATCTGTTCCATGACTACCTCCGCTGGAGCGCCAAGGCTAGACTCCGAACCCGCCCGAGCACATCCGATTCTCGTCCCGTTACTACGGCGCGTGGCGCGAGCAGCAGCCTGACCCTGACGGCCACTTGCTGCACGTTTCAGTCATGATCAGCGGCGATTCGCGGCATTTGCGGTCACCAAAAGTGTAGTAAGTCATGAGGCGGTTGCTACCTTGGCCGGGTGGTCAGGCAGGTCGGCATGGACGTGAACGGGCTGCGAGCGCTGCGGCGCGCACGGGACCGGATCGACCGCGACTACGCCGAGCGGCTGGAGATCGCCACCCTGGCCGCGGAGGCCGGCTACTCGCTCGGCCAGTTTATCCGGGCCTTCGACACCGCCTGCGGAGAGACGCCAGGCCAGTACCCCACCCGACGGCGGGTCGAGCGAGCATGTGAGCTGCTGCGCTCGGTCAACCTGACCGTCACCGAGGTCTGCATGGTGGTGGGATTCAGCAGCCTGGGTACGTTCAGCCGCCGGTTCGCCGACATCGTGGGCCGGTCGCCGTCGGCGTACCAGCGGGAGGCGGCGCAGCTCGGCGGCCCGGCGCCGATCCCCGGCTGCTATGCCCTGATGTGGCGGACCGGGCTCCGAGCGCGAGATCCAGACGAGGCAGCCGAGCCGGCCCCGCCGCGGCCCGCTGACACACCACAATTTCGGAGAAGCGCTGACCCGGTGTTCGGCCGTACGGTCGTCCAGGCATCAACGACAGGGAGGACATGATGATCACAGGCGTATCGATCGTGTCGGTCTGGGTACTCGACCAGGACTCGGCCAAGGAGTTCTACACCAAGCAACTCGGCTTCGACCTCACCAACGACATCCGGCTCGACAGCGGCATGCGATGGCTGACGGTCCGGTCGCCTGGTAGCTCCGGCCAGGAGTTCGTGCTGGTCGATCCGGCCCATTCGATGCTCGAGGCGGACACTGCGGCGCAGGTCCGCGCCCTGGTGGCCAAGGGCGCGTTCAGCCCGGGCGTGATGGCCACGACCGACTGCCGGGCCGATTATGAGGCGCTGGCCGAGCGGGGCGTCGAGTTCATCCAGCCGCCCGCCGAGCGCCCGTACGGCATCGAAGCGATTCTGCGTGACGATTCGGGAAACTGGTTCAGCTTCACCCAGCGCGGTGCCTGACCGTCCAGCCTCGTTGCCCAAATGTCGCATGAGGTTGCCTGACACGTGACGTGGGCCGCCAATCGTGGCATTGGCAGGAAGCCGCGAAACGAGGTGATGTGCGTTGCTAGCCCGTCTGAACTGGCTGGCTGGCTGGCTGGCTGGCGGCGGCTGGCGGTCGCCGCGCTGCTGCCCGTGCTGCTCGTCCTAGCAGGCGCGTGCAGCAGTCCGGCCGGCCACCCGGACAAGCCGGTGACAGCTGTGAAACTGTCCTACTGCGACGGCCCCCGCAGGTGCGACCGGACGTCATCGGGGTGATCTGCGCGGCCAACGAGATCACGGCCAGGAACTTGCGCTGGTCGCCCTGGGGCAAGGCGGCCTGTCCAGCCGCGCCATGGTGGCGGGCGAAGGCGATGGTCGCCAGGTCGACGGCGGCGAACAATGCTCCGAGACACGCCTGCACTCCGATCAGCACCGGCAGCCCGCGGCTTCGGAGCACGGATCCGCGATCGCTTGGCCCGGTGGCGGGCGTGATCATCCGCCGTCGAGCAAGGCGGGGCACCGGGTCCACTGAGCCGCCGTCTCGAGGACCAGCCGCCGGGCCTGCTCGTAGTCGTAGTCGTGATTGGCCGTGCTGAGGCCGAGGCCGTAGCCGTCCTCCAGCGAGATCAGGTTCTGGGCGATGCTCGCGGTCGGCAGGACCGGCCTGAACAGCCCGGCCGCGGTTCCCTCGTCCAGGATCTCCTGGTAGAGCCGCCGCTGCTCGCCGCACAGGTCGGTGATCATGCTCGCGTGGTCGGTGTCCCGCGCCTTGGCCACCATCACCTGGTAGAGCGCAAGCGACAGCGGCTGGTCCTGCGGGCGCGGCAGACCCATGTCGACCATCGTCCTGAGCTTCTCGCGAGCATCGGACAGGCCGGAAACCGCGGTGACGCGGGCGGTGTAGTACCGGTCGAACGCCATCGCGCGCACATGCCGCAGGATCTCGTCCACGTTGTGGTAGTAGTAGTAGACCGACCCCGTTGCCATGCCGGCCATGTCCGCGACGTCCTTCATCTGCATCCGGGCCGGCCCCTGGTCGTTGATGACCCGGACGGCCGCGTCGAGCAGAAGCTTGCGGCGAGCGGCCTGGTCCTTGGACCTTGGCATCGCGATTGCACCCCTCCGTCGTGCTGAGCAGCGTGCGCGCGGTCTGTATCTGACCACGTCTGACCAGAAAACGCTACCTCTGTCTTGACAAGCTCAGGTTATTCGTCGAATCTATCGACAAATAACTGCGGGCCGGAACTGGACCCGGACCGGTCGTCGCCGAAGCCGGGACTAGGCCCGGACCGGGTCGTCGCCGGCGCCGGGACGGGGCCGGGACCGGGTCGTCACCGAAGACGGAGGAGTGACCATGAGTGCGGATCAACCGGCAGTTGCGCCGCCCGCCGGCGGCGGAGGCCACCAGTACGCGCAGGAACTGTCCCGCTCGCTGACGCTGCGGGGCAATGTCCTGATCACGCTGTCGTCGGTGACTCCGGCGTCCAGCGTGTTCATCATCATTCCGGCCGTGCTCGCGGCGGTCGGGGGAGCGTCGTTCATCGCGTTCGTCGCCGCGGCCGTCGTCGGCATCTTCATGGCCTTCTGCTACGGCGAGTTGTCCTCGGCGTTCCCGATCGCGGGGGGCGAGTACTCGTTCGCCGCCCGCGTGCTCGGCAAGGGCACCGGTTTCGCGCTGTTCCTCATGAACACGCTGAGCCTGATCCTGATCATCGGAGTTATCGCGCTCGGCACCGGCCAGTACCTGTCGGCGGCGGTATCGGGCACGAACTCCAAGTGGGTCGGGGTCGGCGTGATCGTGGCCTGCGCCGTGGTCGCGGTGCTCAACATCAGGACGAATGCCTGGGTAACCGGAACCTTTTTGGTCATCGAGATGGCCGCGCTGGTCGTTCTGACCGTGCTTGGCTTTATTCACGTGTCCAGGCCGGTCAGCACCCTGTTCCACGCTCAGGCCGCGGGCAGCAACGGAGTGCTGACCTCGGTCGGCCTCGGCCTCGTCGCCGCGCAGACCGCCACGGCGATCTTCTCCTACAACGGCTACGGTGCCGCCGTGTACTTCTCGGAGGAGACCAGGAATGCCGCGCGCCATATCGCCCGGGCCATCATGTGGTCGCTGGCGATCACGGTCGCGGCCGAGCTGATCCCGATGACCGCCGTGCTCCTCGGCGCGCCCAGCCTCGGCAAGCTGATCAGCAACCCGGCTCCGATGGAGTACTTCGTCACCGCTCGCGGCGGCAGCACGATGAACACCATCGTCAGCCTGGGAATCGCGCTGGCGATCATCAACGCGACCGTCGCCATCACGCTGCAGGCCGGGCGGACGCTCTACAGTTCCGCCCGCGACCGCGCCTATCCCGGCCCGGTCAGCAAGTCGCTCGGCTATGTTCACCCCAAGCTGCAGACCCCCGTCGTCGCCACCCTCGTGGTGGGCGGCGCGGCCGCGGTAGTGGCGTCCATCGTCCCGATCGGCTCGCTGATCACCGCTACCGGCGCGACCCTCGTCGCCCTGTACGTGATCGTGGCCCTGTCGGCGATCGTCGGCCGCCGCAACGGCACTACCGCGCACGCCAGGTACAAGATGCCCTGGTGGCCGCTGGCGCCGGTGGCCGTGATCCTGACCCTCGGCTACGTGACATACCAGCTGTGGAAGGGCAATCCGTGGCAGGTGATCATCGCCGCCGGGGCACTCGCCGTCGGGTACCTGTACTACTACGCGTACCTGTACCCGCAGCGCGAGACGCGGTGGACGATGCCGTCGGCGCCGCACGACGAGCACGCGGTCGACGAGCCCGGTGGCATCCTGATGGGACCGGCGCTGGAGATTCACCCGGTAGGCGGCCACGAGACGGAGAACTGACAGATGCCACGTGCGCGTGAGCTCGGCATCCCGCTGCGCGGGGAGCCAGGAAAGTGGAACGCGATTACCGACGTCCCGGGAGTCGAGGTCGGATACGAGACCCTGATCAGCGGGGACGGAGCCCTCGACGTGGGCCGCGGCCCGGTCCGGACCGGGGTGACGGCGGTGCTGCCGCTCGGCCGGGCAGCGGTCGGCAGATCATGCCCGGCCGGCTGGTACTCGCTGAACGGCAACGGCGAGATGACCGGCACGGCCTGGCTGGACGAGACCGGCGCGCTGTCTCTGCCGGTCGGCATCACCAACACCCACGCCGTCGGGCCAGTGCATCGCGGGATCATCGACTGGTCGATCCGGCCGGACCCCTCCCTGGCGGCCCGCTGGCACCTGCCGGTCGTGGCCGAGACCTGGGATGGCTACCTGAACGACATCAACGGTCCGCACGTGACGGCGCAGACCGCGATGCGCGCACTCGACAACGCCCGCAGTGGTCCGCTTGCTGAGGGCTCGGTCGGCGGCGGCACCGGGATGAACTGCTACGCCTTCAAGGGCGGGACGGGAACGGCATCGCGGCGGGTGCGGATCGGGTCCCGCGGCTACACGGTCGGCACGCTGATGCAGGCAAACTTCGGCAGCCGGGCCGAGCTTGTGGTGGCGGGCCGGTATCTGGGCGAGGTGCTGAGCGAGGACAACCCGATGGAGGAGACCGACTGGCTTGCTCCGCCCGGAGCCGGGTCGTGCATCACGATCGTCGCTACCGATGCACCGCTGCTGCCCGGCCAGTGCAAGGCGCTGGCGCGCCGGGTGCCGCTCGGCCTGGCCCGCACGGGCACGACGGGCAGCCATTTCTCCGGCGACCTGTTCCTCGCATTCTCCGCGACCAACGCAGGGATGCTCGACAGCTCACTCGACTCGAAAGCCGAGAGCGAGAGCCTGCCCAGCATCGAGTTCGTGCCGTGGGGGCAGCTGGATCCGCTCTACGAGGCGGTCGTGCAGTGCGTCGAGGAGACGGTGCTGAACGTGCTGGCCGCCAGCGTCACGATGACCGGGCGGGATGGCCACCGCAGCCCGGGCTTCCCGGCCGGCCGACTCGCCGAGCTGCTCGGCTAGGGCACCAGGTGGCGGTAGCTCCGGGTGCCGTAGGCCGAGGTCGGTGAGCTGACGGTCATGTCGGCGTAGGCTCGCAGGCCATTGCCGTAGGGCGTCAGGTTCGTGAGCGTGACCGTCGCCGGATAGCCGGTGAAGGTGCCCTGGGCGCAGTTCGGGTCGCAGTTGTTGATGTTCAGGGTCCCGGTTCCCTGCGCGGTGGCGGTCCTCCACCCGGACCAGATCAGGCCGGCCACGAAACCTGACCCGTCGGCCGATACGTCCACCTGACTGGGCTCGGTGCGCATCTCGCCGGAGCAGGTGACCACCGGCAGGATGCACACCGTGAAGTCGGCCGGCGTGGCCGCCTGCGTGGACGTCGCGGCCGGCGACGAAGCGGCTGGGGTGGTGGTGCCGGTGCCCCCGCCGAGGTTGGCCCCGCCGCCGCTGCTCGCTCCGGACGTGCCTGCCGTGGCGGAGGGGGTGCCGGCCGTGGCGGAGGGGGTGCCGGCCGGCGTCGCGGCCGACGTGCAGCCGGTGGTACTGATGATCGCCGCGCCGGCCATGACGGCCGCCAGCCAGGTACGTCGCATGCAGTCCCCTCCCGTGCCCACTAATAGCACTGACGGGCTACTTCGGTAAAGATGTCCGGCCAGACGCGCCGGGTGCGGGGACAGGACCTGGACGCAGTCGTTTGGGCCGCGCCGGCCGGGGCAGCAGTGACGAGATGCCGCGCCGGAGCGGGGGTGCGCCGGCGCGGCATCTCAGCGACATGGGGACGCCTGAGGGCCCGGCCCGGTCGCCTGTCCCTGTAACTCGCCAAGCGAATCCTACGGCTGCGCCGTAGGATTCGCTTGGCGAGTTTGGGATGGTTATGGAGGTCTGCATGCCGAACATGCTGGTTGTGGGGCTGCGGCCTCATCTGCCGAGGGGTGTCGGCTGAGTGCGTGGCGGCCGGATTCTGCGCTGGGCTCGTACCTACCGGGCGGACATCGCCTGGGTAGTCTTCATCCTGCTGAACCTATTTGCCATGCGCCTCATCCCGGAATGGCAGACGGTCCCGTTCCTGATCATCTGGGTTACCCTGACCGCGATCTACGGCTTCCGGCTGTGGCATCTGGGCTCCACGCTGCTTACGGTCGTGACCGTGACCCTGGCCACCGGCGGCCTCATCGGGTGGCAGGTCCTGCGCGGCAAGCAGGACGCGGATTACCTCGCCGAGGTTCCCCTGCTCGCCATGATGTTCGTGATCATGGTCTGGCACTCCCGCAGGCGGGTCACGGCCATGGACGAAATGAGACGGGTATCGGAGCACAACCTCGTCCTGCTTGACCAGCAGCGCCAGTTCCTGCAGGACGCCTCGCACGAGCTCGGGACCCCCATCGCCATCGCCCTTGGCCACGTCGAGCTGATCGAGCAGACCGCCGCGGATCAGGCGGTCGCGGCGGATGCGCGGGTGGCCGCCGAAGAGCTGCTGCGGATCCGGCGGCTGACCAGCCGGCTGCTCCTTCTCGCCTCCACCGATGCGCCGGACTTCCTGTACCCGGCGCCAGTTGATGTCGACGAGATCCTGGTCGAAACGCTGCACCGGTGGAGCCACCTCCCGCGGCGCTGGTCGCTCGGCAACCTGGCGGACGCGCGGGTGCAGGGCGACAGCGACCGGCTGACGCTGGCTCTGGACGCGCTGATCGAGAACGCGGTCGATCACACCGACGCAGACGGTCAGATCGAGCTCAGCGCCCGGCGCGAGGGCGACGAGGTCGTCATCGCGGTGAAGGACTCGGGCTCCGGCATCCCCGCCTCGGAAGCGGAGCGGATCTTCGGCCGGTTCTCCAGGATCGACGCGGGCCGGAGCCGGTCAGCGGGCGGGTTCGGCCTCGGCCTGGCGATCGTGAAGGCGATCACTGAAGCTCACCGGGGGTCGGTCCGGGTCCGCAGTGCGGTCGGCGAGGGCTCGGTGTTCGAACTGCAGCTGCCCGCGGCCGCGGCCGAGCCGACGCCGCCGCTCGACCAGCGGGCGCTGCAGCTGTAGTCCGCGCCGGGGAGCGGCGCCACGGCTTGCGCGCCACCCCGGCGCAGGCCAGGCCCAGCACAGGATTGCCGCCGCCGCCGGGCGCGTCGGAGTCGGGCCGCCAGTCTGGGACCGGAACCAGCCCGGGCTCGACAAGCTCCAGACCGGAGTTGACCCCTCCTACTCACAGAGGTCACGCACTGCCCACCGGCCCCTATCTGCCAGATTTGAGCCGGCACGACTCTTACGGAGCGTCAGACGCTGATTCGCTTGCGCTGTACCTTCTGGCCTTGATTGCCGGACCCGGCCCATCTGGCAGTACTGAACCGTCCCGGCTTTGCCGGGGCTGCTTGCCACCCTCCCCGGCGTTCCCCGGATCCGGCTGCCCCCATCTTCATTCAGGCCGCTGCGACGGCCCGACGACGCGGGTCTCTCACCCCCGCTCGGTAACGCAGCGCCTCGTGGCGCAGGAGCAGGTAATCGTAGACCCGCGAAATGTGGGGCTGGGAGGAATCAAAGGAGGCAGAACGGAACTCAGAGCCTGTCACCGGCTAATCCTATGGCGGCCCGGCGCAGGGCAGCCCCCATCGCGGCGCTAGCCGGCGCTCGCCCGGCATCTCGGGCAGACCTGCGCGATAAGGCCGGGCGCCGGGAGCGCCGCGCGCTCGTGACGCCCGCGAAGAGATCGGCCGGCGGGGCCGGCGAGGGCTCCGCGTCCGCGTCGCTGATCGGCCTGGCGCCCGCCGCGAACCGGTCAAGCTTGCTGCCGTGCACGACCCGCCCGGCGAACGGGTCCGCGGCCGCGCGGCGCGCCAGCCCGGCAATGGGCAGGTCATGCTGGGAGGCGGCCAGCACCAGGTTGCCGAACCGGCGGCCGCGCAGCACGCCCGGATCGGCGATCAGGCAGGCGCGGGCGAAGTCGGAGCGCACAGTCGCCACCCGGGCCCGTGCATGCGCGAGCGGCGGGCCGTCGCCGATGTTGACCGCGTAGACGCCGGGCGCGGCGAGCGCGCGCGCCGCGGCGGCCGTGAACTCGGCCGAGGTGAGGTGGGCGGGCGTGCGGCCCCCGGCGAAGAGATCGGCGACCACCAGGTCGAGGGACCCGGCGGCGGCCTGCTCGAGAACGGCGCGGGCATCGGCCACCTGGATGCGGATCCGGCCAGCCCCGGTCCTGCTCGCCCGGCGCCCTGGCTGATCCAGCGGCAGCCGCCGCCTGACGACGTCCACGAGCGCGGCGTCGCAGTCCACCGCTAGCTGCCGGGACCCCGGCCGGGTCGCCGCCACGTACCGCGCCAGGGTGAGGCCGCCGCCGCCGAGATGCAGTACCCGCAGCGGCTCCCCGGCGGGTGCCGCGAGGTCGACCAGGTGCCCGAGCCGCCGCACGTACTCGAACTCGAGGTAGCGCGGGTCATCGAGGTCGACGTGGGACTGCGGGAAGCCATCTACCAGCAGCGTCCAGGCCGCGTAGCGGTCAGGATCGCCCACGAGCTCGACCACGCCCGGGCCTGGCTGGTCCGACATATCGACTATCGTCCAGCGGTGTCGTCGTCTATGTCCACCTGCAGGAAGAAAGAAATGAACCCCTCCCGGCTTGTCACGCCGCAGGACGTCCCCGTCCTGGCGGAACTGCACCGCGTCAACCGGAACTTCCTCGCTCCGTTTGAGCCGGTGCGATCTGACGACTACTTCACGGTCGCTGGTCAGCGCGTCGTCATCGAGGGCGCGCTCGCCAGGTACCAGCAGGGGTCAGTCCTTCCGCACGTCATCCTCGATGGCAGTGGCCGGGTCGCCGGCCGGATCACGCTCAGCGAGATCGTGCGCGGGCCGTTCCAGTCATGCAGCCTGGGTTACTGGGTCAGCGCCGCCGAGAACGGCCGCGGACTGGCTACGGCCGCCGTGCGCGACATCATCGGCACGGCCTTCTCCGAGCTCGGCCTGCACAGGATCCAGGCCGGAATCCTGCTGCACAATGCCGGGTCGCAGCGCGTGCTGGAACGCAACGGCTTCGTCCGGATCGGCGTGGCGCCGGAATACCTCAAGATCGCCGGACGATGGCAGGATCACGTCCTGTTCCAGCTAGTCGCGGACGGGGACGCGAGCACGGACCAGACCAGCCCGGCCGCCGAGGTCGGCTAGCCAGCTGGAGCTAGCCAGCCGGAGCTACGCCCGCACCGTTCCCCGGCTGTCGAAGGTCATGGCGCGCTGCAGCGCCGCCTCGCGCAGGTTCGCCTCGATCTCCACCGGGCCGCCGAGGCTGGCCGCGTGGATGCCAGCCTGCGCGGCCTCCTCCACGACCCCGCCGACCAGGATCGCGAGCTCAGGGGTGCGGTGGAAGACGAGCACGCCGTGGTTGGCGAGCAGGACCGCGGGAACGCCTGGCGTGACCGCGGCCCGGATGCTGGCGACCGCCTCGGCGGAACCACGCGGCCCGTACCCCGCGACCGGCACGCCGGACGGGAGCCCGAACATGGCCAGGGCCTCCACCCAGCACCCGATGGGGTGACGGGCCACCGCGTACGCGGTGGCGTACTGCGAGTGGGTGTGCAGGACGCAGCCGACATCGGGGTGGTCGGCGTACATGGCCGTGTGCATCGCGACGACGGCGCCCTGGATGGGCGGCAGCTCCCCCTCGAGCAGAGTGCCGTCCAGGCCGACCCGCACGACGGCCGAGGCGGGATGATCACGCAGCGACGGGCCAGCAGTGAAGTACATCTCCTCCGCGCCAGGGACCCGGACGCTCACGTTGCCGTGCCCGTTCGCGGAGATCGCCCCGCTCGCGACGACGCGCTGGGCGATGTCGACAACCTGTCCGATGAGGTCCTTGTCCATGCGGCACCTTCCCTTCGCGGCACTCTGCCTCAGGCAAGTCAACGCTGGTCAGGATCCTGGTCACTGGCCGGGGTGCCGCTATGGCAGACGCCTGCCATGGCCCGGCTCCGCCACGCCGCTGTCGAATTGTAGAGTTCCAGGCCGGTGTCGACGGCCGACACCAGTACTCCGGCCCTGTTCCGGCGGAGCCTGCCGATCGTGATGCCGTCGGCACGCACGAAGAAGGCCGGTCAGCAGCTCTGCGGGGCCGAGGAGTTCGGGCAGCTGATCCAGATGTGGTTGCAGGGCGCGGCCGTCGTCATGGCGGCAGGCATCGCGATCCCGGGTACGTGTACGTCGGGGCAGCGCTGAGTCCGGCGAACTCGGACCCGATCGCCGCGCCGATCGCGGCGATCCGCTCGGGCGGTACCCGCGCCGCGTGAAAGGAATGGAAGACGACATCGACGCCACGCCTGGAGTACTGGCGGTAGAACTCGGGCACCGATAGTCGTGGCAGATCAGCGCGCCGCAGCGGACTCCGTCGATGGTCCAGACGCTGAAGTGGCCGCCAGGACCGCACGCGCCAGGTCGCCCGAACGCTCGCCGGGAGCACCGGAGCAGAAGCGCTTGTCGTAGCGCTCGACGACCTGGCCGGCGTCGCTGATCACAAACAAGCTGTTGTGCGGCTTGCGGGCGCCGCCGAGCCGGTGGGCGGAGCCGAGGACCACCCACATCCCAAGCCGGCGAGCGTGACCGGCGATCTCGGCGGCGGCTTCGGAGAGCCCAGTCCAGTCGAAGCCCTCGAAGGTCTCGAAGTCCGTTCCCGCGTAGCCCGACAGGGCGCGCTCGGGGAAGTGCGCGACCCGGGCTCCGCGCTCGCTGGCCATGCTCATCTGTCGTTCGACCTGGCGGAGGTTGGCCCGTATGTCGGCGCTCACGGGAAACTGGCAGCTCGCGACCCGCAGGACAGCCATCACTCCATGATGCCCGCTCGCGCCGCGACAGCCAGGCCGCCCGCCGCCGTGATCGAACGGCGACGACGGACCGCCCGGCTGTCAGCGAGATTGTCCGGCGGCTGGTCCTTACCGCACCCGGTAGAAGGCGGTCGGCTTCCAGCCGTATCCGTAGTGGACGAGGCTCACCGGCGAGCCGTAGTCGTGGGCACCGAACGTGTACCCCCACCTGCGGAAGAGTTCCACGTGCCCTGAACCGTAAAAGGCGAGGTCGCCCATCCGCGGGTGCCTGACCCTGACTAGCTTCGAGCTGGCCAGCATCTCGTTCGTAGTCCTCGGCAACCGGATCCCCGCGTGGCGGTACGCCATCATGACCAGGCCGGAGCAGTCGTAACCGGGGCCAGTACCGCCGTAGACGTAGGGATGACCAGCCCGCCGCGCTGCCCAGGCGTAGGCGCGCAGCCGCCGGGCCTTGCGGTGCCGATGCCGGACGGCCGCCAGCACGCGCGGCTGGCCAACGGTCGTCAGCCTCGTGACGGCTGCCTGGCCGGCACTCGCCGCCGGCGCCGCAGCGGCGACCGGGGCCTGCAATGCGAAAGCCGCGGTCATCCCGACCGGGACTGCCGCGACTGCGGACATGCTAAGAGCCTTACGGATCAGTGGGGACATCAAGTTCCGATCACGCGAACGTCGCGCAGACCAGCGGGGAAAGGCGCTTGAGGCGCGCCTGACGCGGCGGGTCTGCGCCTGACATGCCCCACGCTAGCGGCGTGGAGCGGGTGTTGCCTGGTAAAACACCGAAGAAGTGCCCGACGGCCGGACTAAGAATGCCTGTACCGGCGCAAATTCTTGGTCAGCTTACCCTGGACGGAGGGTCACCAAAGGGATGCGGGCGCCATTGCCGCCCGGGCGCCCGCAGGAAGACCTTCCGCCCGCGCAATCCGGCCAGGCCGTGTCCTGTCGATCTTGGTAGCCCGCTTTCCGGTTGCGTGGGTAAGGTGCCGTCCATGATCGAGGATGTTGCCTGCCGTTGACGAATCCGTGGCTGTCCGGACCCATGCCGACGAAGCGACTCAATCGTGAGCGGCTTGAGGAGCGCATCCTGAACCTGCTGTCGTCGCAGAACATGTGCGTGCTGGCGACCGTGGGTCCAGACGACCCGCTGGCCACGCCGGTGCGCTACTACTCGCTCGGCTTCGCAGTTCTGTTCACTGCCGGCCCGCGTTCACCGACGATGCGTATCATCGCTGCCGATCCGCGCGTGTCCGTCGGCATCTTCGCACCCCTGGTCGGGCTGGCCAGCAGCCGCGGCGTCCAGGTGTTCGGGACCGCCAAGGTCCTTGGCCCCAGCATCCTGACCGCACGCACTACTGGACGGCGTTCCGATGGGAGAACGAGCACGCAGAGCGCGGGCGTCCGCTGTCCGAACCGCCCGAGGACACGCTCGTGGTCATTGAGGCGGAGCGGATTGTCTACACCGAGCACTGGCTGCGGCGTGAGGGATTCGCACCACGCCAGTTCTGGCTTCGCTGAAATGCTGCTCGCGCGATCATGGGAGCCAGATGACGGCGGCGATGAGGACCAGGCTGGCCCGGTAGAGGGATGCGCGTCGGGCGTATCTGGTGGCCAACCTGGTCGAACCGTTCCGGGATGACGTGCCGTATTCCGCGCTGGCGTAGGGCTCGGCGGGTGGAGTCGTGGGCGTAGCCCTTGCCGGCGATCAGCACATCGGGTCGTTTGCGGGTCGGCCGGGTCCCGGTTCGTTCACCCGGACCGCATCCAGCGACGCAGTGGTTGCGGGTTGTCGCCGGCCTGGCCGGGGTGAGCAGGATCGATAATGGCCGGCCGCGTCCGTCGACCGCGAGGTGGATCTTCGTGCTCAGTCCGCCACACGCCCTAGCCCGGCGGCCCTGCTGGGCCCCCGCAATCCGGTTAGCCCCCCGCAATCCGGTTAGCCCGCGCGGCCCGGTTAGCCCGCGCGGCCTGGTTAGCCCGCGCGGCCTGCCCTATGATCGTGGTCGATTTCCAGAACAGGGACGATTTTCGGCCGATATCGCCGAGAGACGACCACGCTCTGAGAATCGTCCACGATCTTGGGCGGCGTGGGGCACCAGGTGGACCGTGGCGTGGGGCACCAGGGGCCGGAGGTGCGCCGGGGGCCGGAGGTGCGCCGGGGGCGCCTGGGCACTTAGACGTCGGGACCGTCAGACGCCGAGGCTTCTTGGCCGATGCCTCGGAGGCGCGGAACGGCAGCAGCGCTGGCGAGCAGGCCGGCCCGCTCGCCAGCCTTGCCGACCGAGACCCGACGTGGCGGCCCGGACGAACCGGGCACCCGCAGCACCACGTCGGCGACGTCGGTGGCCGGCACGTCGTTCCGCTCGTCCCGCTCAGTCGGCCAGTTCCGGGATCACCTGGCGCGCGAACAGGTCGACGCTGCCGCGGTCGTAGGCCGCGTCGATGAAGTTGCCGATCGCGTAGGTGAGCCCGAGCTTGCGCACCTCCGCGAGCCGTTCGGTGATCTGCTCGGGCGTGCCGACCAGGGGGCCGGAGGAGAGCATCCGCAGGTTGCGCTCCAGCGACTCGGCGGGAATCAGCGCCTCATAGTGCACGCGTACCCAGCCGAGCTTGTCCGCCACGTCCTTCTCGGTCTCGCCGATGATGACGTTGAAGTTGGCCGAGCGGACGATCGCGTCGAAATCGGTGCCCACGTCCTGACAGTGCTGGGCCAGGATCTCGGACTTGCGCCGGAATTCATCAGGTGTCGCGTCGAAGTTCGTGTACCGGGCGTATTTCGCGGCGATCCGGAGGGTCTTCCGCTCGCCGCCGCCAGCGATCCACAGCGGGATGCCGCCGTCCTGCAGGGGAAGCGGCCGGCCGATGGCGCCGTCGACCTGGTAATGCTGTCCGGCCAAGGTCGCGGTGCCGGCGGTCCACATCTGCCGCATGATCTGCACGCCCTCGTCGAGCATGCCGAGCCGCTCACCCGCGCTGGGGAAGCCGTAGCCGTAGGCACGCCACTCGTGCTCGTACCAGCCAGCGCCGATGCCCATCTCGACCCGGCCGCCGGAGATCACGTCGACAGTGGCGGCGACCTTGGCGAGATAGGCCGGGTTGCGGTAGCCGATGCACGTGCACATCTGCCCGAGCCGCACCCGGGTCGTCGAGGTGGCGAACGCCGCCATCAGCGACCAGGCCTCGTGCGTGGCCTCGTGCGTGGGCACCGGGACCGTGTGGAAGTGGTCGTAGACCCAGATCGACTCGAACGGTCCGGCATCCATCGCCTGGGCCAGGTCGCGCATCGTGGCCCACTGCTCAGCGACGGGTACACCAGCCAGATCGAGGCGCCATCCCTGCGGTATGAACACTCCGAATCGCATGCGCCTATCTTATTGGCGGGCTTTTCGCGCCCGGCAACTGCGTCACCCGGACGGGCCCAGGCTGCTCACTGTCGACGGGGCGGCCGCCGCGCAGCACCGAGGCGAAGGCGGCAACTGCCGCGAGGCCCGCGGCCACGGCGAACACCACCATCAGGCCGTGGTGAAACGGCCCGGAGATCAGCGCGGGGAAGAACTGCCTGCCGGTGAGGACCCGCTGGCTCGCCGCGGGAAGGGATGACAGTACGCCCCGGGACGCCAGCAGGTGCTGGACCGGGTTGACGCCGAGTACCGTGGCGAACAGCGACGACACAGGCGGCAGCGAACCGATCTGATGGGCGACGGCGTGGGGCACGCCCTGATGCTGCAGGCCGGTAGTCAGCGTCTGGGGGAGGGTTCTGGCCAGTCCGGCGATCATGAGCGAGAAGAACACGCCGATCGACAGGGCCGTGCCTGAGTTCTGGTAGGTCGAGCGCATTCCCGAGGCCACGCCGCGGTACCTGGCCGGGACGCTGCTCATGATCGAGGCGGAGTTGGGCGCGGCGAACATGCCGCCGCCAATCCCGTTCGCCCCGGTGAGGAGGGCGAAGACCCAGTAGTTCGGCCTGGGCTACACCAGCCAGAACAGCCGCGCCGGCTATCTCGGCCACGGGACGGGCGGCCCGGACGACATCCTGGCCCGCAACCGGAGCATCGTGAAGGGCAGGCCCGCGCCCGGTCGGCCGGGGATCGCGCTCGCCCTGTCCGCCGGCTCAGGCGACGACGCAGAGAGCATCATGGCGCGGCACCCGGACCTGTTCAACCCGCAGCGGCACACCGACGACTGCCCGCCCGGCTGCACGACCGACCACCGGCAGCCGGGCAGGGGCGGCAAGGCCCACCCGGACGGCCTGGCGGTGGTCCGGCACGCCGGCGGCAAGTCGTTCGGCGCTGCGGGGTGATTCCGGCAACTCCGGCAGCTACTCCGTCCGCCCTGGCCAGGCAGCGCCCGCCGGCCGCCCGGCCTACACCTGATCTGGAGGCACTTAACCGTGAGAGTCATGAGCGGCAGCATGGTCGGACTACTGCGCGAGTTCGGCAGCCCCGGCGCGTCGCGGGACGATGGCATGGTCCGCATTGTCCTGGCCGCCGCGCCCGCCGGCAGGGCCGCCGAGTACGTCGTGCCCACGGATGACGTTGTTGCCGGGGACCTTGGTTTCGTGTTCCACCACGAAGGTCGGCATGTGTTCATGCCTACGTCCAGCGTGGCGCTGATCGAGGACGCCCCAGCCGGCCCGCCCAACCCCGCTCCGCCTGATCACGCGCCCGGCTGATCTTCCCGAGCTTCCCGCCGGCTGCGCGGGGGGACGCGCCAGAGGTTCGGCCGTGGGGCGGCGCGATAAATCCACGACAAGGCAGCCAGGGAGTGACCCGGCCGCCGTCTTGGTCAAGTGGCGGGCCGGCCGAAACTGCTCCGAACTCCATGCGGGCGGCTCACGCTAAGCGTGAGGCTCGCCGCCCGTCCCGGCAACTGGGGAGGCAGGATGAGCGAGGCGACAGTGGAGTTCATGCCGCTCCGCCGCGACCTGGAGCTGATCGCCGGCAACACGTCCTTCGTGGCCCCGGACGCCGGCCGCGACATGACCGACAAGACGCTCAAGCGGCAGGCCGGGCTGCACCTCTGCCTGGTACCACCCCCGATGCACGGGAAAATCGCAGCGCTAGCGGATCGACGCGGCGCACCACAGCCTGCGATGGTTCTGGGGCAGGGAACGACGCCCGGGCGTGTAACGTTGCGCAATGCGAGATGGCGACTCCTATGCCGCACGGCAATTAGGCCTTAGATTGGTTATCGGGTAGTAAATGCCGCTTGAGTCCAGGGGGGTGACCGGTGGAGCGCAAGCGTCGCGTGCAAGTGCCCGGCCTGGGCGAGGTTGAGGGCACTGAGCTGGGATTCCGGCCGGACGTCGAGAACTGGAGCGCGTACCTGGTCGACGACGGAACGGTGATCCGGCTGAAGGTCGTGGCTACGGAGATCGTCCGTCTCGACGGGAGGTACGACCCCGACGGTAACCCGCTCTACCGGGTGCTGTCGCAGAACATCATGGCTGTGTCGGCCCCGGACGAACTGCGGAGGCAGCCATGACCGAGCAGGTACTGACGGCCCCGCCCGCGCCATACGTGTTCATGCAGGATGAGCGCGAGCCTGCCGAGGGGCAGCTCGCCTGGGCTGGCGGCGGAACCGCGCCGACAGTGTCGGTCGTTGATCTCGCCCCAACGGACAAGGCTGACGGTCACGTTGACGCCGAAGTGGTGGAAGGTCTCCCCCGCTGGCTCGTGGCGGCCTACGCCAGGCGGGCGGCCTGGCACTCCCGCGCTCGCGAGGCCGACCCCGGAGTATGGGCAGCGACGGTGGTCGGCCTGGACGGCGTCTACGGCGATGGCGCGTCGCGTGACGAAGCTGAGGAGGACCTGCGCGAGGCCGTGATGGGCTGGGTCGCCGTACGGCGACGGCTCGGCCTGAAGATCCCCGCGCTGGACGGCTTGGACCTCAACTTGCCCGCGAGTCCCGGTCCCGCGTAGGCCATGGGCAAGCTGCCGAGGCAGACCAAGCGCGCAGCCATGATCGGGAGATTCAGGGAGCTAGGCTGGTCCGGCCCGCACGCCGGGACGGGAGATCATCCGGAGTACATGGCGAAGGGCGACAGGGTCGTCAAGCTACCCAACCCTCATCGCGGCGACATCGGCGTCGGCCTGCTCAAGATCGTGCTGGGGCCAGGCGGGCGTCTCACGCAAGGAGTGGCTGGGCGAGCCTGATGAGGACGAGTCACTCGCTGAGCCTGCTGCGCCGCCAGCCAAAGCACAAGCCTCCGTCCCGAAGCAGCCGTCCAAGCGCTCCACTGCCCCGGCGGCGAAGCAGTCCAAGAAGCGCTGATCCACTCCCGCCGCGCTCTCTCAGCCCGGACATGGCCGCAATACTATTGATTCCTGATCTTCGTGCTCAGCACACTGGAGGCGCTACACGCCGCTGATCCCGTGTGCTCAGGCCCGGAATGTTCCCCATCGCGGGACCACTCGCACGAGCCCCTCATCGGCCAGCATGCGCAGCACGCGCGTGACCGTGGCCCTGCTGACCCCGTAGTGCTCGGCCAGCCCGGCGACGGTCGGCAGCGCCTCGCCGGACTTCCACTCCCCCGCCCCGATGCGCCTGCGCAGGTCGGCAGCGACCAGCTCAAAGGGACGTTCGGGACCGCGCGCCATACCGGTGATCATTCCCGCCGTGGCGAACCTTGTGCCACCTGGCCGCCTTGATTCACCTGATTGACCTGGCTCGCTTGACTTATGCTGTGCTAGCTTGACTCGCGTCAAGCGCAACGGCCGCCGCACGCTCGACATGAGCGATGCGGCGGCCTGACGACCGGGAGCCTGGCGAGAGGTCCCCCGGCGGCTAGGGGCGATCCTAGCCGCCTGCCCTCCTGACGGGTCCCCCGAGATCCGGGAGGGGGCATGCCTGATCAGCCTAACGGCGCCGACCTGATTCCGCCCGGCAGCACCCCGACCCGCGAGCTGCTCAGCGCCGTTCTTGACGCGCTCACCCCGTCCGTGCCAATGACCGAGGCAAACGAGCTGGTCTGGCTGCGCGACCGCGCCGGGCAGGTCCGCGCCGGGCTTCGGCGGTTCTTGTCCGGCCCGGACAACGGGTCGGCCGAGCTGGTCGGCGAGGCCCGCATCCTGCGGGCGCTCACAGCGGACCTGCCGCCTGGCGCCCGCCCGGCCGGCTAGATTCCGGGACCAGGGCCCCCGGCACCTGCCGTGGCTCAGGGTGCGGGCAGACCTGAAGGCGCCGTTCAGGCCGGTTGACCCTGGCGGGGCGGATAGGCCCTTCCTGACCCGCCCCCTGGCAGGAGGGGCCTTCTTTGCCTGCTCGCCGGTAGTAAACGGCAGCGGCTCCGGAGCCGCCCCGGCGAAGCGTTGATCTCTCGGCTCACCGCCGGTTTGTGAGACGAGGAATCGGGCCTCAGTCCGGGTCCGGAGCGGGCTCCGTGGCCTCCTGATAGGAATAGCCAGGAGGCGGCAGCTCAAGGTCGCCCTCCGGAATCGAGAGGCTCTTCCGCATGAGCACAAGCATCTGCAGTTCGGCGTGGTCGAACTTCTCCTGGCGCTCGTAGAAGTCGGGGTCGTCATACTTGCCGTACTGGCCCCAGGACCAAGCCGCGCCGTAAGCTTTCGAGGCAGCCGCAGCCACGTCCCGATCGGCGTAGAACTGCAGGCGAGTCAGCTTCTCAAAGGCATCTGACTGCCAGCCCTCGGGCAGTTCTGCTTCGTCGGTGAAGCCGTAGCCGTGGTTGTAGGCCGTCCTCGCCAGCGCCTTCACGGCCACGTAGAAGTCGATGTACACCTCGCGGCGATGCTCGAACGTCCTGGCCTCATCTTCGCGGGTCCACCGCTCGTGCTCACGCTCACGCTCCCGAGCCCAGGCCTGGTTCTCCCGCCGGTCGGCCCTGCGTTGAGTGAGGATGCTACCGGCTGCCGCGCCGCCGACCAGAGTGCCGATGACGCCCATGCCAGCAACCGCAAGCGGCACCCAGAGCGGAGTAGAACTCACCCGCACATCATGGCGCAGCTCGCCCTGGTGATAGCCGGCACCTGGCAGAGAGCCACCTGCTCCTGACCCGCTGATCGCAGGTGGAGATATGGATGCGCATCAGGGCGCGGGCGCCGGGATTGTTCACTGCTCTGCGCGCAACATCCTTGAGAGCCTGGTCATTTTCCTTTGTTCAGCAGAAGCTCGGAATCTGAGTATGTCGGGGCGGCGTGCGTAGCCAGGCCCGGTCCTGGCCGCTGCGGGCCACGAACTAAGCCAGCTAGGCGCGTGATAGAGCCTGGCTCGGCAATGTCGCTGCCCGGCTCTGCGCCTCCGGTGATAGAGCGGTGATAGAGCCGCTAGCTACCCGGCCCGGTCAGCCGTTCCAGCACGCGGCCGACCGTCCTCTCGCTCAAGCCGGTGGCCCTGGCCAGGGCAGCCCTGCTCAGGCCAGGTTCGCTCTCCAGAGCAGCCAGCACGGCAGCGTCCTGGCTTGCCTTGTCCGGCAGCACCGCGCTGTTGGAGTGCTTCCCCTTCTTCCGGCGCCTGACCTGCCTGATCTGATTAGCAGGCCCGGCGGTCGGCTAGGCTGCCGGGACCGTGGCCTCCGCGTAGACGACGGGGACTGCCTCTACGGCAGCAACTTCTTCTGCCTGACCGCGCAGCAGGTGGGTAAGCGCCGCGCCGAACCCGAGCACGACGACCGGCAGGCAGGACACGAGCACGACGACCGGCACCGAGCCCGGCGCGCGTGGTCGGCGGTCAGGAGGTGGTAAGCGACCTGGCCGAGCATGCCGAGCACGAGCGCGCCGACCGACGACGCCCGCGCGAACCGCCGCGCCGCCTCGGTGATGACGACCGGGGCCAGCCACGCCCCGAGCGCGAAGGCTGCATATGCCTCCACCCCGACTGGCAAGCTGATTGCCGTGTTGAGATGGACGCGTCCGAGCGCGCCCGGCAGGCCCGGTAGTGGCTTCACAATGCCGAAGCCGCTCATCTCACCGAGCCCTACCCACCCGGACCAGACGGCCACTGCCGCCGGCGCCGCGATGAGGCCCAGCGGCCAGCGCCGCACGCCCTTGCTCCCGCTCACCTTGCCTGCCTTCCCCGGCGCCTGGCCGGCTGGTCCGCCCCGTCCGGTACCGCCCGCAGCACGACGGTCGGCCGGTCGGCCGCTGATTCCAGCTCCCGCCGCGCCGCGTCATAGCCCCGCGTGAACCCCTCGTGCTGGCCCAGCTCCCGTGCCTGATCGAGCCGCCGCTGCTGCTCCCTGGCCCGGACCCGCGCGATTACCTTCCACCAGTCGTCGCCGTAGCGGCACTGCACGGCCCTATCGTGGCAATATGCCGTCGCCGCGACCTTCCGGCCACTTGCGAGGACCGTCCGGCCCGCCGGACCAGTCGCGGTAGGCCATCCGGTGATCCGGGTAGACCGCGAACCCCGCCGCGCGAAGCGCCTCCGCCACCCGGCCGATGTCGTTGCAGGTCATGATGGCAACCGCGTACCCGGCCGAATGGGCTGCCCTGATCAGCGAGAAGTCCAGACGGCCGAACGCCGGGCGCCACTCCGCGTGCTCATGGATCACGCCGTCCCAATCGATGGCCAGGCAGTCCCGGCCGCTCACTCGGACACCTCCGGGGTACCCTCGCCCGGCCCGGCCTGGTCCTGCTCAGCCGCCAGCTCGCGGAGTGCGGCCAGCGCTTCGGCACCCTCCTGCTGCTCGCACGCAGGGTGCATGAGGTTGCTGTCACCGGGCTTCGGCTGGCCGCACCGTGTGCAGGCCGCTTCCGTCGGCACCTCGCCGTCAGCCGGCAGCTCGGCCATCGGCACGAGAGCCCACTTGCTGATGCTGGCGACGCGCATCATGGCGCCCCTCAGCGTGTCGCGCTCAATGACCCCGAGCGACCACGCATCGATCCAGCGCTGGAGGTGCGACCGGCCGTCCGGGGAGCACATGGCTCCCGGCGCTACGCCGCAGCGGTCACAGGTGATGGAGCGCACCAACTGATCCGGCGTGCGCTCAGTAGACTCGTTTGACATTGGAGTCTGTCCCTTTCCAGCTAGGGACTCGGCTCCTAGGCCCGGTCCTGGCGCTTCCCCGCCTGGCCGGGCCGCCAGCGTTCTGTAGTTGGCTCGCCCCCCGGTTTAACTGCCGGGTTCGTCATGCCAGGGCCGACATGAAGACGGCGGCTGTCGTATTCGACAGGGCCACCCACTTGTAGCGGTCGTTTCCCGAGCCGAGGTCGGCCGCCGCCGCCATCAGAAGTTCTGCGCCAGTCGCTCGATCAGCGGCGCGGCGGCCTTCAGCTGGTTCAGTTCCGAGCGCGAGAACCCAGCCGACAGGGCCGTGGCGAGCTGCTCGGTCCGCACGTTCCGCCGGTGCCTGAGCATCTGCGAGCCCGCTTCGGTCAGCGAGATGACGGCCCGCCTGCCGTCGCCTGGGTCGGGGCGCCGCTCGACCAGGCCGCGTGCCTCGAGCGCGGCGATCGTCGCTCCTATCGACTGCGGGCTGATCCGCTCCAGCCTGGCCAGCTCGCTCGGCGTGGCCGGGCCGCCCCGGTCCAGGCGAACCAGTGCTGACGTCTCGGGCAGCGTGATCTCGCCGTCGGGCTGCACCTGACGCAGCCGGCGCACGAGCAGGCCGATGCTTACCCGCAGCGCGGCGGCGATGTCCTGGACGTCCGGGGCTGCGGTCAGCTGCGGGTCAGCGGTCATATGCTAAAACTAAACTGATAAGGCTGACCTTAGCAAATGACTTAGCCCGCGCAGGACTATCGCTGCGCCTGGCCCCGGACGTTGCCGCTGCCTGACCTGCCTGTTCCTGGTGCCTCAGCGGCTGCCAGTTCGTCGGGTGGCGTCTCGTCCGGCGCTGGTGGCGCGGCGCAGGAAGCCGGCGAGCAGCTCGAGCTCGCTGTCGGCGTATCCGGCGCAGATCTGGTCCATCGAGGTGTTCATGGATGAGTAGAGCCGGAACACCTCCGCGCTGCGGTCGCGCTGCGCTCGCACGATGACCGAGTTCCGGTCGGAGGCTCAGGATCGCGCTCGCGGCTGACCCAGCCGCCGCGCTCCAGTCTGTCCAGGATGCCCGTCACCGTGGCCGGGTGCAGCCCGAGGCAGCCGCACCCGCCCAGGCATGACCCTGGCGACGGGCTCGTCATGCGCAACCTGCTCAGTCCCCTGACAAAGGCAGTGTTCCGCGAGCACTACGCCGACCTGGCGCTCATGGAGGAAGCCCTTCGTGACAGCGACCTGGACTGGACAGTCGTGCGGCCGCCACGACTGACCGACAAGGCGCTGACCGGCACCTACCGGACGGCCTGCGGCCGTCACTGTCATCGCCGTCGCGGCCAACGCCTTTTCGGGCATCGCGGCGCTCGTCCATTTCACACCGATCCTCCCCGGCATGGCCCAGGCAGGCGTGCCAGAGTCGTGGCTCACCTCCCCGATCGGCACGCTCAAGACGGCGGGGGCGGCCGGGCTGCTCCTCGGCCTTATCGCCGTTCCGCTGATCGGGACGGCCGCGGCGATCGGCCTCGTCCTGTTCTTCGTCTGCGCCGTTTACACGCACATCCGCGCTAGCGACTACTCGGCGCAGTTCGGCCTGGCGATCGGGTTCGGCTTGCTGGCCGTGGCCGCGCTGACCTTGCACCTGGCCTCGGCTGAGACCTTGGTACCTCGCGCTGATTCGTCCGACCTGATCGAGGCCCTGGTCGCTGACCGCCGCTGGTCCCGCCGTCGCCTCGCGGACTACCTGGCGGTGCTGTTGCGTTCCACCTTCGTCCGGGGCCCTCCGGGACGGGCAAGGTGCCCTGCTCACGCGCCGAGCCGGTCAGGCCACGACGTCGCTGATGACCTCGAATCCGACCATCCGGGTCGGCGGCGGCAGCTGAGCCTGAGCCAGAGCCGGAGCGCTGGCCTCGGCGAACGCACGGGCATCGTCGCTGGACCGCCAGACCTCAATCGTCCGGGCGCCGTTGCCGGGCCAGGCTGGCCAGCGGGTAGCGCACCCGTTACTAGGCGGGCGGTGCTGGCTGCGGCTGGTGCGGGGCGAGCACCGCGTGGTAGCTCGCGCCATCGGCGGGTTCGGGGTCCGCGTGGACGAGCGCCGCTGACAGCCGGGGGATCGTGTGCAACAGGGCGTGCTCGGCGCCGACCGTGACCTGGTGGGCGCGGATAGCCGAGCTGGCGGCGTCGACGACGACCTCGCACTCGGCCCTGAGCTGATGACCGATCCAGCGGATCCGTACCTGCCCGACATCGAGTACCCCGGGTACGGCGCGCAGGGTCTGCTCGGCCTGGTCGACGATGGCCGGGTCGACGGCGTCCATCAGCCGACGGTAGATCTCCCTGGCTGCCTGGCGCAGGACCGCGAGGATGGCGATGGTGATCAGCAGCCCGACAACTGGATCGGCCCACTCCCAGCCCAGTGCTACCCCGCCCGCGCTCAGCAGCACGGCCAGCGAGGTCAGCCCGTCGGTGCGGGCATGCAGCCCGTCGGCGACGAGCGCGGCCGAGCCGATCTTGCGACCGGTCCGGATGCGGTAGGCGGCGGCCAGCTCATTGCCGGTGAACCCGATCAGCGCGGCGACCGCGACGGCGATCAGGTCGGACACGTGGCGGGGGTGCAGCAGGCGGCTGATGGCTTCGTACGCCGCCAGTGCGGACGACGCGGCGATGGTGAGCACGATCGCAATCCCGGCCAGGTCCTCGGCGCGCCCGTATCCGTAGGTGTACCGGCGGGTTGGCGGGCGCCGTCCGATGACGAACGCGACGCCCAGGGGCACCGCGGTCAGGGCGTCGGCCGCGTTGTGCAGGGTGTCGCCAAGCAGCGCGATCGAGCCGGACGCGACAGTTACCGCAGCCTGGATCAGCGCCGTGACGCCGAGGACGCCCAGCGAGAGCCACAGCGTCCGCATGCCCTCCCGGCTCGATTCCATGGCCGCGCCGACCTGGTCGGCGGTCTCGTGGGAGTGCGGGCGCAGGAGATGCCGCAGGCGAGGCAGCAGCCCTCTCCCGGACCCGTGCGCGTGCTCATGGTCATATCCATGCCCGTGGTCGTGACCGTGCTCATGCCCGTGATCGTGGCTGCCGGCCGCGGGATCCGTATCGCTCATGATGCCCAGGATGCCGGGAGCCAGCCACGAATGGTGACTGGCTCCCGGCGAACTGGCGCCGGCGCGGGTCAGGCGTCGCTGTGGTGCGGAAGGAATTCCTGCACCTTGGTCATGACGCCCTCCCTGATGACCCCCAGCCGGTTCAGGTCTCCCTTGAGCAGCGCCTTCGCGTCGTTCTTCATCTGCTCGAACGTGGCGTGCGGAGGCGCGGGCGGCACGTCAGGGTCGGTCCGCACGTGGAGCAGGACCGGCCGGTCAGCGGCGAGCGCCCGGTCCCACGCGGCGCCGACCTGATCCGGCTTGTCAACCGCGATGCCGATCAGCCCGAGGCTGCTGGCGAAGGCTTCGTAGGAGACGTCAGGCAGCCGCTGCGACCCGGTGAACTTCGGCGCGCCCTCGATCGCCCGCGGAACAGCAGCATCGGGTTGACCGGATCGGCCTCGACGTCCGCCTCCATGGCCATGGTCTCGCACCAGCGCTGCACGGTCGAGCACACCAACGAGGCGTACGCGTCGGCGCTGTTCGACGTCTACGACGCCGACGCGGTCACGGTGCAGCCCTACCTCGGCGGGGGCGCACTGGCTCCTTTTCTCGATCGCCTCGACCGCGGCGTGATCGTGCTGTGCCGCACCTCGAACCCGGGCGGTGGCGAACTGCAGGACCTGCCGGCCGGGCAGGTGCCGCTGTACCAGCGCATCGCTGAACTGGCCGAGACCCGGTGGAACCGCAACGGCAACTGCGGGCTGCTCGTCGGTGCCACCTACCCGCGTGAGCTGAGCCAGGTCCGCGCGCTCGCGCCGAGCCTGCCGCTGCTGATCGCGGGCGTCGGCAGGCAGCGAGGCGCGGTCAGGGAAGCGGCCAGGGCAGGGATGACCAGCGGCGGCGGCATCATCGTCAGCTCCTACCGGCCGTGACGCACGCTTCCAGCGGGCCAGACTTCGCCGAGGCAGCCCGTCAGGCTACCCTGACGCTGCACTGGCAGCTGACGGCCGGGCTGTCGCAGTAGCGGCGGGGAAACCCGACTGGTCCGCGCGTTCGGGCCGGGGCACCTGCGGGAATGGGCGGGGCGCTGATCCTAGTGACCGGCCTGCTGTGGTCGGTCGTCCTGGCGGTGCTGGCATGGCGTCGATCGGGTGCGCCGGCGCGGGCCTATACCGTGCTGCGGCAGGCGTTCGGCGGTACCTTGCTGCTCGGCCTGGAGATCCTCGTCGCGGCCGACCTGATCAGGACCGTCGCCGTTGCCCCGACGCTGAGCAACGTCTCGGTCCTCGGGCTGATCGTGCTGATCCGGACATTCCTGAGCTTCTCGCTGGAGATAGAGATCAATGGCGTGCTGCCCTGGCGGCGGGCCCTGGCCAGCGGCGCCGGAACTGTGCGGCAGGCCACCAAGACCGCACTCGGGCCCGGCCCGGACTGAGCGCGAGAGCTCACGGAGGGCGCAGAGCTCACGGAGGGCAGCCGCTTTCGGCTCACGGAGGGCAGCCGTTTTCGCGCGCCGCCGATGCTGACAGCGATCAGCGGGCCCTCGCCGGTCATGATCGTGGACGATCTTCAGAGCGTGGTCGTCTCTCAGTGCAGATAGCCGAAAATCGTCCAGGTTCTGGAAATCGACCAGGATCATGAAACTGGGCGGCCGCGCTAGCCGGGAGTGCGATCGCGCGGTTCGGCCGGGGCAGCCGAGCTCCTCGCGGCGAGTTCCAGGCGCTCCGCGCCGAGCCCCACATTGGTGCCCGAGCCGTAGGCGCTCGCGCCCGACAGGATCGCCGCCAGGGCCGTCCCGAGAATCGCGCCTACTGCCTGCTCGGCATTGAGGTCCCCGGTGGCCCATAGCGCCGAGAAGGCCACGACCCCGCCGATGCCTAGTACTGCCACGGACCAGCCCAGCCAGAGCAGCACCCGTTCGACCTGCCTGGCATGCTCGACCTTGACGGCGATTCTCGCCTGGTCCACCATCGGCCTCGGATCTTCCGCTGCCCGCGGGCAGCCTGCGTCGTTCTGACTTCAGAGCCGGTTTCTTCCCGCCCGCCCACGATGTCAACCCGGTCGCCTCTGCCGGACGGCTTCGTCGCTGGCCGAGGACGGTTCCTGCCTGCTGACGGCGTCTGGCTGGCTTCCCGCGACTGACCAGATACCGGAGAAGCCGGGTCCGCTTCACCTCGCGTGAGCCCGGCTGCGAAGCTGGAGAGCATGGAAGGGATCTCGCGGAGGTGACGTCATGGACCGCCAACCGACGGCTGCGGCAGCCGGCACGATCGAAATCGGCGGCGATCTGACCGTGAACCGGATGGGCTTCGGGGCGATGCGGCTCACTGGGCAGGGCATCTGGGGCGAGCCGCCGGACCGCGCGCAGGCGCAGGCCGCGTTGCGCCGGGCCGTGGAGCTCGACGTCATGTTCATCGATACCCGGGATGAGGGGCTGAGCGGGGCGTCGGCGAGGTAGCGGTCAACCGCCACCGCATACGCAACTGGCGCGGGCCTGCCGCGAGCGGCCGTCGGGGAATAACAGCCGATCCGACGGGCACGGGCGCTGCGACAGCCATCGATCCTCCGCCTGGCACGTCTCGCAGTAAATGGCGAAAGCAGCCCTGCCGGGTCTCAGGTATTCATTGTAAGCCAGCAAGCCGCTGCATTTACTGCGGCAACTGGCCAGGCCGCGGGTGGGAATGCGAATCGAACTTGTCGTTCTCGGCCGCCGGATGTAAATATTGCGAGCATGTCAGACAAGAAATTCTGGCCAATTAATAGTCGCAGTAAATCGCCTGCGCCGGCGATTTCATCAGCCGCAGTAAATCGAACGGCGAGTGATTCGGCTCGCCGGCGGATCGGGCGAACCGCGCTGCCGCGGGAACGCGATTTCTGCGTCTTCTACGTCGGCTACTCAACTTCCATGCTCGGGACCGCGATGTCCAGGATCGCACTCACCTTCGCGGTGCTCGATGGCGGTGGCACGGCAGCCGACCTGGGATTCGTCTTTGCCGCCTCGGTCTTCCCGCAGGTCCTGGTCATGCTCGGCGGAGGCGTGCTGGCCGACCGGACCGGCCGGCGGCCAGTCATGCTGGTCACCGACTCCGGCCGGCTGGCGGTGCAGGGCACTCTGGCTGCCGCCTTGTTCACCGGCAGACCGCCACTGTGGCTGTTCCTGCTGCTGTCCGCCCTGCTCGCCATCGGCGGGGGATTCTTCAGTCCCGCGCTCGGCGGCCTGCGCGCCGAGATCGTGCCGCCCGCCAGGCTGCCGGACGCTAACGCCATGCTCGGGGTAGTGCAGTCCGCGGCGACGATCGCCGGGCCGGCGCTGGCTGGCCTCCTGATCGCGCTGAGCAGCCCTGCGGTGGTCATCGCCGTCGATGCGGCGGGCTTCGGCGCCAGCGTGGTCGCCCTGGCACGCCTCCGAGTACCGCCGGCCGGTCAGCCCGCACACTCACCCTGGCGTGACCTGACCGAGAGCTGGGCACTCTTCCGGTCGCAAACGTGGCTGTGGGTGACGACCTTGCAGTTCGCGCTGTCCAACTTGCTCACCTGGGCCCTTACCTGCCGCTCGGCCCGCTCCTGGCCGGGCAGTATATGGGCGGAGCAGGGGCCTGGGGCGTGATCTCGGCGGCGTACGCGGGCGGCTCGGTGCTGGCCGGGCTCGGCCTAGTCGGGCGTCGCCCGCTGGTGGCGGCGGTCATCGGTACATTCGGCTACGCCGTGCCGTGCCTGGTGCTGGCACTGCACGCCGCTGTGTATGCGGTCGTCGCCGGAGCCCTGGTGGCGGGCGTCGGCTCCGGGCTCAACGGAACGCTGACGACGTCAGTGGAGCAGCAGCGGATACCACAGCAGATGCTCGCCACCGGGCGGGGCACGGTCGAGGGTCGGGGGTGAGGGTCGAGGAGAAGACGTACTTCCTGATGGCGTTGAGCCTGCCGGCCCAGGGCTGGTCCCTGCCTGGCCAGATCCTCGCGGCTGGAAAGCGGTATGGCCCGCGTCGCTACCATCCCGCTGATCGATCAAGCGACGGGCAGCACGACCGTGACCTGAGTGCCGACGTCTGGCTCGCTCGCGATATCCATCGTGCCGCGGTGCCCGCGCACCACCTCGGCGACTATGGTCAGCCCGATGCCGCTCCCGGCGATGCCGGCGGTCCGCTGGCTGCGGAAGAACCGGTCCGACACCCGGGGCAGGTCATCGGGCTGGATGCCGATTCCCGTATCGCTGACCCTGAGCAGCGCATGCTCCCTGGCCGGTTCCTGCGGCCCGGTCTGGAGCAGCACAGTCCCTCCGGGGGGCGTGAACTTCAGCGCGTTCGTCAGCAGGTTCGTGGCGATCTCATGCATCCGCGTCGGGTCGCATCTGACCTCAACCTCGGTGAGCTCCCGGCGCAGGGTGATGCCGGCGGCGTCGAAAGAGTCGGCCAGCCGGTCGGCCGCAGTTTGCGCGATAGCAGCGAGATCACCGGGGACGAGCGTGAGCTGCAGGGCGGCAGCCTCAGCCGATGCGAGCCGCTGCAGGTCATCGACCATGCGGGCCAGCCGCAGCACCTCGTCGCGCAGCGACACCAGGTCCTCAGCCGCCGGCTGGGCCACGCCGTCGAGCATGGCCTCATGGCCCGCCTGCAGGACGGCGATCGGCGTACGCAGTTCATGCGCGACATCGGCGACCAGGTTGCGCCGCACTCTATCCTGTTCGTCACTCGCATCGGCCATCTGGTCGAATGCCTCGGCCAGCTCCCGTATCTCGCCGAATCCGGTCACATCGCCGGCGCGGGCGCCCAGCTCGCCGCGGCTCCTGGCCCTGGCTGTCCTGATCAGGCGGTCGACGGACGAGGTGATCCGCCGCGAGATCAGGAGCGCGGCGACCAGCGCGATCAGGGCAGCCGCGCTGGCCGCGGTGATCCTGGCTCTCCACCTGTGCGCCTGGAACCGCTGGATCGCCGCGCCCAGACCGGAGTCATCGAACCTGACGGCTACCATGCCCACCCGCCGCCCCCGCACCCGAACCGGCTCGCTGAGCTGCGGCCCGTGATGACGCGAGGCGAAGCCGGGTGAGGCATCGATCACCTGCCCGGCCAGGTTCCTCACCTGCACGGCCGCGCCCGTATGGGCAACCAGGTCGGTCAGGGGAGCCAGGTCGGCCCGCGGCCAGCCGGCGTTGCCGTAGGCAACGCCAGCAGCGATGGCCGTCGCGCGGGTCAGGCCGAGCCGCTGCTGCCTGATCAGGTGATGGACATCCCGGGTCGTTGTCATGGACCCCAAGGTGATCACCGCCGCGACGGCAGCGAGTGCGACAGCGATGAAGACGAGAGCGAGCCGCAGCCCGAGCCCGCCGATAAGGGGTCCTCGGGCTCTAGTCACCACCGGTCAGGGTGTCGGCTGCGGACGCGCCTGCGAAGCACTCGGTAGCGTGCCTGCGGGCAAGCTCCCGGTTCCGCGCTCACGTCGCGGCAGGAACCTCGTCCTTGAGGTGCTCGCGAAGCCAGGCGCGGACTTCCGTCGTGTCCTGGTGCCCATGCGCCGATAC
>DATKQH010000120.1:0-13683 GCA_035532775.1 Streptosporangiaceae bacterium | reverse complement strand
CGTCGACCTCGACATGCTCGGGGAAGATGCGGAAGGCGACGTGGATTGACCCGGTCGGGCCCGCGGCATCGAGCAGCGCCCGGAACACGGTCTCGCCGACCTCTCTCGTACCTTCCTCGGTCAGCGGGGACTCGGCCAGGCAGCGCCGGACAAAGGTACGTATGTCCGGGATCGAGGAGGGACGAGCGGGGAAAACTTGCGATAGCACCACGACCGGTACTACCTCAATTGGGTCTACTCCTGGCCCGAAGATGGGCTCAGCCACCGGATGACTCCCTCACCACACACCCCGGGACAGTACTGCCGGGTTACCCGCAAGTTTAGTTGCCGGGCCGCCAAACCGGAAGGCCGGATGCCGACCTCGCGCCATTGTGGTCCTATTCGTGCCAATTGTTTCCTGACCTTTCGGTGAGACAGACATTACTGTCCGGACAATTGAGTGTTTCATCTTGCCGGCCGCCTCAGGCGGGTTTACCATGACCACGTCTGCGCATCACCTGAGAGGTGCGTCTTGATCTTTGGCGAATGGTGCGTTCGGTCGGTCCGATCGCGTCCGATATCCAGCCGATCCTGAAGCGAGAGGATGCTTCGATATGGCAGCAGACACGCAGACTGGCCAGGACAGCGGCGGCGGCGCGGCCGCCGATCCCCTGGTTCACATCCTGTGGATGAACGGCGGGCTCGGCTGCGACGGCGACTCGGTGGCGCTGACCGCCGCGACTCAGCCGAGCATCGAGGAGATCGTGCTCGGAGCGCTGCCTGGGCTCCCGAGGATCGCCGTGCACTGGCCGCTGATCGACTTCGAGTGCGGCCCGGAGACGGGTGCCGACAACTTCATCGAGTGGTGGCATAAGGCGGACCGCGGCGAGCTCGATCCCTTCGTGCTCGTGGTCGAGGGCTCGATTCCGAACGAGGCGATCAAGGACGAGGGCTACTGGTGCGGGTTCGGCAACAACCCGGCCACCGGTCAGCCTATGACGACGAACGAATGGCTCGACCGGCTCGCGCCCAAGGCGACGGCGATCCTGGCCGCGGGGACCTGCGCGACGTACGGCGGCATCCACGCGATGGCGGGTAACCCGACCGGGGCCATGGGCGTGCCCGACTACCTCGGCTGGGACTGGCGGTCCAAGGCCGGCCTGCCGATCGTTTGCGTGCCTGGCTGCCCGACCCACCCGGACAACCTGTCCGAGACCATCCTGTACCTGCTCTACCAGGTCGCGGGCCAGGCGCCGATGATCCCGCTCGACGAGGCGCTGCGCCCGACCTGGCTGTTCGGCGCGACCGTGCACGAGGGCTGCGATCGCGGTGGCTACTACGAGCAGGGCGAGTTCGCGACCGAGTACGGCTCGTCGAAGTGCCTGGTCAAGCTGGGCTGCTGGGGACCGGTAGTGAAGTGCAACGTGCCCAAGCGCGGCTGGATCAACGGCGTCGGCGGCTGTCCGAACGTCGGCGGCATCTGCATCGCCTGCACCATGCCGGGGTTCCCGGACAAGTTCATGCCGTTCATGGACGAGCCCCCTGGCTCGAGAGTGTCGGCCACCGCGAGCACCTTGTACGGAACGGTGATCCGGACGCTGCGCGGGTTCACCGCGAAGACCGCGGACGAGGAGCCGAAGTGGCGCCAGAAGGGCGACGAGCTCCTGACCGGTTACATGAAGAGCTGGTGACGATGACCGGCCGCAGATCCCCGCGGGGCTTGGTCGCGGGTACCACCGAGAGGGGAAAGCGATGACGACGGTCGATGACGCCGGCGTAGTGGAGATGGCCTGGGACCCGATCACCAGGATCGTGGGCAGCCTCGGCATCTATACGAAGATCGATTTCAAGCAGAAGCGGGTCATCGAGTGCCACAGCACCTCGTCGATCTTCCGCGGCTACAGCATCTTCATGAAGGGCAAGGACCCGCGGGACGCGCACTTCATCACCAGCCGGATCTGCGGCATCTGCGGCGACAACCACGCCACCTGCTCGGTCTACAACCAGAACATGGCCTACGGTGTCCGGCCGCCGCACCTCGGCGAGTGGATCATCAACCTAGGCGAGTCCGCCGAGTACATGTTCGACCACAACATCTTCCAGGAGAACCTGGTCGGGGTGGACTTCTGCGAGCGGATGGTCGCCGAGACCAACCCCGGCGTGCTCGATCTGGCCAACAGGACCGAGGCGCCGCACGCCGGTGACCACGGCTACAAGTACATCGGCGACATCATGCGCTCGCTGAACCCGCTCGAGGGCGAGTTCTACCGCGAGGCGCTCCAGGTGAGCCGGTCGACCAGGGAGATGTTCTGCCTGATGGAGGGGCGCCACGTGCACCCGTCCACGCTGTACCCGGGCGGCGTCGGCACCACGGCGACCGTGCAGCTGTTCACCGACTACCTGACCAGGCTGATGCGGTACGTCGAGTTCATGAAGCGGGTCGTGCCGATGCACGACGACCTCTTCGACTTCTTCTACACCGCACTGCCCGGGTACGAGGAGGTCGGCAGGCGCCGGGCCGACCTGGTCTGCTGGGGCAGCCTGAACGACCCCGACCACTGCGACTTCAAGTACGAGAACATGACCAACTGGGGCCGGAAGATGTTCGTCACCCCCGGCGTCATCAGGGACGGGCAGCTGCTCACCAACGACCTGGTCGAGATCAACCTCGGCATCCGCATCCTGCTCGGCAGCTCGTACTACGAGGACTGGGAAGACCAGGAGATGTTCGTGACCCGCGATCCGCTCGGCAACCCGGTGGACCGCAGGCACCCGTGGAACCAGCACACGATCCCGCGGCCGGCCAAGCGGGACTTCGACAGCAAGTACAGCTGGGTCATGTCACCGCGCTGGTTCGACGGCAAGGACTATCTGGCGGCCGACACCGGCGGCGGACCGATCGCCAGGCTCTGGGCGACGGCGCTCGGCGGGCTGGTCGATTTCGGCTACGTCAAGTCCACCGGCAGCAGCGTGCTGATCAACCTGCCGAAGACGGTGAGCAAGCCCGAGGTCACGTTCGAGTGGAAGATCCCGGTGGACGCCTCCGGCGCTCCGCTGTCGAACGCCATCGAGCGGGACCGCGCCCGCACCTACTTCCAGGCGTACGCGGCGGCCTGCGCGCTGTACTTCACCGAGAAGGCGCTGGCCGAGATCCGGGCCGGGCGCACCAAGACCTGGGAGCCGTTCTCCGTCCCCGACGAGGCGAACAGCTGCGGGTTCACCGAGGCGGTCCGCGGCGTGCTCTCGCACCACATGGTGATCAGGGGCGGGAAGATCGCGAACTACCACCCCTACCCGCCCACCCCGTGGAACGCCAGCGTCAGGGACAGCTACGGCACCCCTGGCCCGTACGAGGACGCCGTGCAGAACACGCCGATCTTCGAGGAGAACCCGCCTGACCGCTTCAAGGGCATCGACATCATGCGCGCGGTGCGCAGCTTCGATCCCTGCCTGCCCTGCGGCGTTCACATGTATCTCGGCAACGGCAAGCTGCTCGACAAGGTGCACTCGCCGATGTCGGTCATCTTGTCGACCTGAGCGCCGACATGACCGTGCGAAAGGTCGGGGAGCGGATCGAGGAACTGCTCTCCTTGCTCCGTCCGGCAGGCGGCGAGAAGGCGGCCGCCATCGCCGAGGAACTTGTCGGCCTGCTGGTGGGCCTGTACGGTGACGGCCTCGCGCATGTCGTCGCCGTACTCGCCGACCGCGGCGAGCCAGGTGCCGCGATACTCGCTGCCCTGACCGACGACCCGCTGGTGGAGAGCCTGCTGCTGCTGCACGACCTGCATCCGCTCGACGTGGATGCCCGGGTGCAGCGGGCTCTCGACCAGGTCAGGCCCTACCTGGGCTCGCACGCGGGCGGGGTGGAGTATCTCGGCGTCACCGACGGGATCGCCCGGCTGCGGCTGGAGGGCAGCTGCAATGGCTGCCCGTCGTCCACGGTCACGGTCAGGACCGCGATCGAGGGTGCGATCATGGACGCGGCACCGGAGGTCACCGAGGTCGCCGTCGAGGGAATGACGACCCCGGCGCCCGCGCCGGCGCTGCTCCAGATCGGCCGCCGCCCAGCGGACGGCTCGGACGCCGGAGCCGATTCGGGCTGGTTCACCCTGCCCGACATCGGGCCGCCGAGCTCCCGCCCGGTAACGGCACGGGCAGCGGACACCACCGTGCTGGTCTGCGCCGTCCGCGGCACCCTGTACGCCTACCGGGATGCCTGCGCGGCGTGCGGGTCGTCGATGGCCGCTGGGCTGCTCGAGCGCGAGCAGCTGACCTGCCCCGGCTGCGGCACGCGGTACAACGTGCGGCTGGCCGGCCAGGGCCTGGGCGACCAGGCCCTGCACCTGGACCCGCTGCCGCTCCTCACCGACAGCCTCGGCGTCCGGGTCGCCCTCCCCGAGGCGGCCCGGCTATGAACAGCAGCACCGGCCTGCGCCGCTTCATTTCCGGCCCCCCCTCCGCAGCGCAGGCCGGTGCTGTGCCGAATCAGGCCCTGCCAGATCAGGCCGCGCCTGACCACGCACGGCCCGACCAGGCCGTCCCGGACCAGTCTGGGCAGGCTCAGGCTCCCGCGGCGGAGAAGTGCGACCTGTGCGCGACGGAGGTCCCGGCGGAGCACAGCCACCTCGCCGACCTCGACCAGTCGAGCCTGCTGTGCGCCTGCCGGGCGTGCTACCTGCTCTTCACGCACACCGAGGCCGCCAGGGGCCGGTACCGTGCCGTGCCTGACAGGTACCTGGCCGATCCGGACCACCCGCTCTCGGCCGCCGAGTGGGACGAGCTCGAGGTACCGGTCGGCCTGGCCTTCTTCCTGCGCAGTTCCCGGCAGTCCACCGTGACCGGCTTCTACCCCAGTCCGGCCGGCGCCACCGAGTGCCGGCTCGACCTGGCCGCCTGGGACCGGCTGACCGCCGCCCACCCGCTGCTCGGCGCCGCGGCGCCCGACGTCGAGGCGGTCCTGATCACGCGGTCAGGCCAGGGTCCGTCCGGCCTCGGACCGTCAGAGACCGCGATCGAGTGCTTCGTGGTGCCGATCGACGCCTGCTACGAGCTCGCGGGCCGGATGCGGCTGCACTGGCGCGGCTTCGACGGCGGCGCCGAGGCCAGGGGGGCCATCGCCGAGTTCCTCGATGACGTACGCGCTCGCGCCCGGACCTTAGACCAGGAGTCCTGATATGGCAGAGCTGGTCTTCGACTGCATCGGAGCCCAACCCGACAAGTACGCCGTGGTGCCGTCGATGTCGCTGATCCTGCGGATCGCCGAGACCACCGGACAGCGGATCGACGCGATCGCGCTGCGCTGCCAGATCAGGATCGAGCCGGCGAAACGGCGTTACTCGGCCGCGGAGGCCGAACGGCTCAACGACCTGTTCGGCGACACCGAGCGGTGGGCCGACACGCTCAAGCCGATGCAGCTGAGCACCGTCTCGACGATGGTGCCGCGATTCAGCGGCAGCATCGAGATCGACCTGCCGCTGCAGTTCACCTATGACCTGGAGATCGGCTCGACCAGGTATTTCGCCGGCCTGGAAGCCGGTGAGATACCGCTGCTCCTGCTCTTCAGCGGCACCGTGTTCGCCACGATGGACGGCAGGCTTGCCGTGCAGCAGGTGCCGTGGAGCAAGGAGGCGCCGTACCGGCTGCCGCTGAGTACCTGGCGCGCAGCCATCGACGCCCATTTCCCTGACAGCGCCTGGATCAAGATGAGCACAGCCACCCTCGACGACCTGCTCCGGTTCAAGTCCCGACAGGCTCTGGCGACCTGGGACGCGACGCTGTCGGCGCTGCTTGACCTGGCGGCGGAGAGCGCGGACTCAGCCTCGCCAGGACTAGCGTCAGGGGGCTCGTGATGGCGGACGCAGCGCACCTGGAGCAGGCACGCAAGGTCGCCGATGCCATTCTCTACGAGGGGTACCTGCTCTACCCGTACCGCCAGTCGGCAGCCAAGAACCAGTCCAGGTTCCAGTTCGGCGTCCTGATGCCGCCCGCGTACCGGGCGGTGGATCCGTCCGAGCCGTCGGCCAGCCAGACCGAGTGCCTGGTCGAGTGCGCGGACGACGCCCAGGTGCTGGTCAGCGTCCGGTTCCTGCAGCTGCAGCGCCGGCGGGTGTTCCAGGTCCTGCCGGGATCTGGAAAGCTGCGCGAGCTGGCGGCGCTCACCGTTGACGGCACCCAGCACACCGCCTGGGACGAGGCCATCGAGCGGGAGCAGCAGGTCTGCGCCGAGGTCGGCGAGCTGCTCAGCGGCGATCTCGGCCTGACCCTGCATGCCGAGGCCGGCGAGTCGGGCGAGGACATCGTCGTCGAGTCCACCGGGCGCCTGGCTGGCCGGCTGGTCCGCTCGTGGGCGGCGATCGACGGGGTGATCAGGCTCCGAGGGGAGCGGGTGGCCGGCCCCTACGGCGCGCTGAAGCTCGGAGTCAGGATCGAGAATCACAGCCTGCCCGATGCGGCGCCGCAGAGCCGGGAGGACGGGCTCAGCCACGCGCTGATCGCGGCTCATGCCCTGATCTGGGTTCCCGGCGGGAAGTTCCTGTCCATGACCGACCCGCCCGAGTGGGCCGCCGGCGAGGTTGCGAGCTGCGAGAACATCGGCACGTGGCCGGTCCTGGCCGGCCCGGCTGACTGCCGTGACCTCGTGCTTTCCTCTCCGGTGATCCTCTACGACCACGCCGAGGTCGCACCGGAGAGTGCCGGAGATCTCTTTGACGCAACAGAGATCGACGAGATCCTGATCCTTAGGACGCTCGCCCTGACCGACGATGAAAAGCGCGAGGCCCGGGCTACCGACGCTCGCGCCGCCGAGCTGATGGACCGGCTGGACGGGCTGCCGCCCGAGATGTTCGAGCGGCTGCATGGCGCGATCCGGTATCTGAACGCCTCGCCGGCGGGCGCGCCGCAGCAGCCGCCCTCCCCCATGCTGACCGCTGACCGCCCCGACACGCCCTGGTGGGACCCGGGCGCCGACGCGAGCGTGTCACCCGACAGTGACCAGGTCATCATCGACGGCGTGCCGGTCGCGCGCGGCAGCCGGGTCAGGATGCTGCCGCGCGCCAACGGCGCGCGGCGCGCCGACGCCCAGGACCTGTTCCTGACCGGGCGTGAGGCAACGGTGCAGGCAGTCTTCCACGACGTGGACGGCGAGGTGCACGTGGCGGTGAGCCCGGACCATGATCCCGCGGCCGAAATACAGCGAAATCACGGCCGGTTCCTGTACTTCGGCACCGATGAGCTCGAGCCCCTTCCATCGGCAAGCCAGCAGGAGTCCGAACTTAAGGAGGAACCGGCATGATCACCAAGATGATCAAGGCAGCGGTAATCGCGGCGGTCCTGGCCGTGGTCATCCAGTCGCTGCCAGACATCAAGCGGTATCTCGAACTCCGCGAGATGTAGCACCTCGGCCCGACCCCCTACGAGGTTAAAGACAGGCAGGCGTCATGGAGACCATCATCGGATTCGTCGCGGGCTACCTGACCGGCACCAGGGCAGGCCAGGCGGGCCTGGACCGGATCCGCACGTCGCTGCGGGAAATCGCGAACTCACCGGAGGCACGGCGGATGGCCGGCGAGGCGGTGGCGATCGCCGGATCGATCGCCGGCCGCGGCTCGGCACGCGGCGCAACAGCGACCGCCACCGGCCTGGCCAGGCTGGTCATCCGCCAGGTCACCGAGGCGATGGCAGACAAGGAGACCTCGCGGGCGGCGTGATCACCTGCTAGGTACTGGCGGACCGTCCGCGTCCTGACGCGGACGGCGGCCGAGCCTGCCGCTCGTGCTGAACCTGGCCGCCCGGCGCCGGACGTGACGGCGGTGACCGTGCGGCCGTGGCGTCAGCGCGGGGACGCGAGCCGCGCGGTAGAAGAACCGCTTGCCGATCTCGATCAGAACCAGGTAGAACCCGACCAGCAGCGCGAGCGCGCCGTAGAACGGCAGGGGCAGCGGCCTGAAGCCGAGCGCGGCCGACAGCGGGCTGGCGGGAAGGAACGCCCCGACCAGGACCACCGCGATCGCGGCCAGCAGCAGCGGGCGGCTTGGCCTGCTGCGGAAGAACGGGATCCGGCGGGTCCTGATCGCGAAGATCACCAGGGTCTGGGTCGCCAGTGACTCGACGAACCAGCCGGACCTGAACAGCGCGGGCCCGGCGTGGAACACCCCGAGCATGATGCCGAAGGTGGCGAAGTCGAACAGGGAGCTGATCGGCCCGAAGTACAGCATGAACCGGCGGATGAAGCCGATGTCCCAGCGCGACGGCCTGGCCAGCTGCTCTTCATCGACGTTGTCGGTCGGAATCGCCAGCTGACTTGAGTCGTAGAGCAGGTTGTTCAGCAGGATCTGAGACGGGAGCATCGGCAGGAAGCGCAGGAAGATCGACGCTCCGGCAGCGCTGAACATGTTGCCGAAGTTGCTCGACGTGCCCATCAGCACGTACTTGATGGTGTTGGCGAAGATCCTGCGCCCCTCCACGATGCCGTCGGCCAGAACGTCCAGGTCCTTCTCCAGCAGGATCACGTCGGCGGCATCCTTGGCGACGTCGGTTGCCGAGTCCACCGAGATGCCGACATCGGCGGCGTGGAGGGCGAGCGCGTCGTTGACTCCGTCGCCGAGGAATGCCACGTCCACGCCGGTCTGCCGCTGGATCCGGACGATCCTGGCCTTGTGCTCAGGGCTGACTCGCGCGAACACCGTCGTCGTGGGGATAGCCACAGCAAGCTGCGCATCGTCGAGCCGGTCAATATCCGCCCCGCTCAGCGCCCCGCCGACCGGAAGACCGAGATCCGTGCAGACCTTAGCGGCGACGGTCGCGTTATCGCCAGTGACGATCCTGACCGCGACGCCCAGGCTGGCGAGCCTGGCCAGGGCCGGCGCGGCGCTGGCCTTGGGAGCGTCGAGGAAGACGAGCAGGCCGGCCAGGCGCAGATCATGCTCGTCGTCGGCGGTCAGCGCGGTCAGGCCGGCGGCCTGCCTGGTGGCCACGGCGACGACCCGGTTGCCCGCCGCGAACTCGGCCTCCAGGGCCGCCTGTGCCTGCGCGGGAACCTCGGCGCAGCGGCTGAGCACCGCCTCTGGGGCGCCCTTGGTGATCAGCACCCGCTCGCCGCCGGGCTCGTCCGCGAGCACCGACACCATCCGCCGTTCGTGGTCGAAGGGCAGCGACGCGACGCGCTGATAGCCGGCGACCGCGGTCCCGTCGGCGATCGCGGCCGGTGACTCCCAGAGCGCCACGTCCAGCTGGTTGCCGCCCACGGCCTGGCCGCCGCTGACGGCGACCTCGTTGCACACCAGGCCCCACCGCAGCGTCGTGCCCGGCAAGTCGAAGTCCACACCGCGCATGAAGCTGATCCGGCCCTGGGTGAGCGTTCCCGTCTTGTCGGTGAACAGCACGTCGACATCGCCGAGATCCTCGATGCAGACGAGCCGCTTGACCAGGACCTTCCGCCTGGCCATCTCCCGCGAGCCCGCGGCCAGGCTGGTCGAGACCACCGCCGGCAGCAGCTGCGGGGTGATCCCGACCGCGATGGCCAGGGAGAACAGCAGCGCGTCGATGACCGGCTTGTGCAGCAGCACGTTGATGATGAAGATCGACGTGGTCAAGGTGATGGCGACCTCGACGAGCAGCACGGAGAACCGCCGCAGCCCGGCCTGGAACTCGGTCTCCATCTGATGCGCGCCGAGTCCGACGGCGATCCGGCCGAACTCGGCCTGCGCGCCGGTCGCCACCACCACACCGCGGCCGCTGCCCGCGCGCACGACCGTGCCCATCAGCGCGCAGTCGGTCAGGTCGGCCAGTTCCGTGCCCGCCGGGACGGCATCGGGTTCCTTCTCGGCGGGCATCGACTCGCCGGTAAGGATCGACTCGTCGCACTCCAGCCCGGAACTCACCAGCAGCCGCATGTCGGCCGGTATGACGTCGCCCAGGCTGAGCTCGACCACGTCGCCCGGCACGAGCTCGGTCACGTCGACGGAGGCCGGCTGGCCGTCGCGCAGCACGATCGCCCGGTGCCTGATCTGCGAGTGCAGCGCCTCAGCGGCCTTCTCGGCCCGGTACTCGTTGAGGAAGCCCATTCCTACCGACAGCGCCAGGATAACGCCGATGATCACGGCATCGCTGCGTTCGCCCACGAAGTAGGACGCGATGGCCGCGATCGCGAGCAGGCCGAGCAGCGGTGACTTGAGCTGGTGCCACAGCACCGGCCACAGCCTGGCGCGGTGGGACACGATCGCGTTCGGGCCGAAGCGGCTGAGCCTCTCGGCAGCCGCGGGGGCGGTCAGGCCGGTCTCACCCGAGCCGAGCAGGCCGAGCACGGTCGCGGCCGGCTGGGAGCTCGCTTCGGCCAGGGCGAGGTCGGCGGCGGCGGCTGCCGGGAGCTCCTGGACCGCCGGCGCGCTCACTGCCGTGCCGCCGGCCGGACCGCATAGATGTGCATATCGCTATCTCACTACTCGCGGCACCACGGGCGGCAGTGACCAAAGACCACAGATTGCAGACTGGCTGCAAGCCGCGACTCGCACGATGGGGGCAGATCAACCCGCTCGACATCCCAGGAGCTTGAGTGTCAAGCAGCAGTCTTGGTTTCCTTGCTGGCGGTCTGCGGCCAGGCGGTGGCCTCGTCATAGGGCGTGCTAGCCGAGTTGATTCGTGAGCTTCGGGTCTGCGATTCGAACGAGTCGGGCTATGAGTTCCAGCAGCGGCTGCTTGAGCTGCGGCTGGCTGTCGATTCAGATCGAAACGGCTTCAGCCAGACTGTGAAGCGCATGAAGTCCGGACGGTCTCCGCGGGCAGGCGCCCCGGAGCCACAGTCGGATCGTGACGTGAGCGAGCTGGCGACGGGGCAGCTGGAGCTTGATGTATGCGAGCGCGTTGCCCGGCCGCTCTCATGCACGATCTGACGAACTATCTGCGCATCGGGGATGTCACGATCTTCACCGACGATGGCCCGCAGGTGACCGAGGTCAAGTCTTCAGCAGAGCGGCGCAGCCCTGCTCAACAGCGGCGGATCGTCGCCGCGCGGGAGGCAGTGCAGGCTCTTGGCCCGCTGTCAGGCGACAACCGCGGCCACCGCCTGTACGACCGGGATGTCACGTTCAAAACTCACCTCGACCCCGAGCATGCCTAGCGTCATATCCGCTTTCACCGGCCCGGCCGATGCAGCGGCGATACGGGCTCTTAGCGCTGTAGTGATCGTCGGCAGTCGCCCGCCTAGCTCGGCGCAGACTCTCCCGACGGCGCTCGATGGTGAGGATGATACGGGCGAGGTAGATCTCGGCGGGGCGGTATTCGACGTCGAGCATGCCGATGCCTGCCCCGCCGGCGGTGATGATCTGCCAGCGGCCCGTGCTGAAGGCGCGGGCATGGAAGTCACGCCTGCTCGTCCCACCCCCAGATCGCGGTGACGTAGTCACCCACCCATGGCGGCCTTGTGCAGCTGGAAGCAGAACTCACTGTCGGCGGGGGTGGCCGGCCGCAGTGCGCACGGGCCAAGCTCGGTCAGCGTTCCCCTGGCGTGATCATGGGCGGCCTTTCGGCGGGGACAGCGGGCGGGGACTGCCTCTACGTTGGTGCGCATGACCGTGCCACCGTTCAGCCCCGACCCGCTGCGGCTGATGTACGTGCAGGTCGCCGGGCACATCGCCGCCCGCATCGAGGCAGGCGAGCTAACGGGCGGCCAGCGGAAATGCCGCCCGAGCGGGACGTGGCCAACGCGTACGGTGTCGCCTACAACACGGTCCGCAAGTCGATGGAGATGCTTCGCAAGCAAGGACTCATCGTGACCATGCACGGCCGGGGGACATACGTGGTGCCAGAGGACCAGCGACGTCGGCCGTAGCCTTCGCCTGTATAAGCTGGACCGTCACTGTCGAGCCGGCATACGCTCATGCTCCATGAGTCAGCCAGGTGACCAGACCTCCCAGCAACCGCAGATCATCATCGATCCGGCTCAGATGGGAGGAGTTTGGTCAAATTTTGCCCGGGTTTCACACAGTCCGTATGAGTTCACGATAGATTTTGCTCGCCTGGATTACTCAAGTAACCCCCCACAGGGCATTGTCGTGGCACGAGTTTCGTTGTCACCCTTGATGGTGAGTCAGCTAATAGATGCGCTGGGCACCAACTGGAAGACGTTCGTCAGCAAGTCGATGCCGCCGGAGGTACAGGAAGATGACTCAGGGAGAGAATACGGTCAGCAAGAGTCCGACCCCCCAAGTGCTTCTACTTGACGGCGACGAGACGACGCAGACGCCATGGCAGGACCCGTGGGCGGCGACCGAGGAAGCGCGAGCGGAGCTGGCGAGCAAGCGGCCCGACCTGCTCCTGGCCGATCCGCGCGGAGTCGGTCACCGGATAAGCCAGGAGATCAACCGCGACCCAGAAGAGGTCAGTCGGCTGAGGAAGGCGAGGGAGGATGCCCGCCGTGGCAGGACCTTCCGCCGACACAGCGATACGTAGTTGACAAGACACAACAAGCCCGCGATGACCTGAGAGCGCTCAAGGCCAAGGACCCAAAGACCTGGCGGCAGTTGGAAGGCAACGGCGGCCTGTTCGATCAGCTTGAGAAGTCACCAGACCTCGGGTACGCCCTAGACGGGGAGTGGGAGGGCTGCTACGCCGTCCACATCGGGCGGGACCGCTTCCGTGTTATCTGGGAGCTGATGCCTCCGATCGAAGACTACGATTCAGGCGACGAACTGATACCGGTCGTGATCCTTCGCGTTGGACCCAAGACTGACCCTTGGGGTCGCGCGATCTACGACGCCCCACGGCCATCGTCACTCTGACTCGGCGGAGTTTCGCCAATCGTTTCGTCAATCTCTCCTAGCCGGGCCGTTGCTGACAGCGGCTGAGCGACCGGGCAGTTTCCGTGCCGGCACACCGGAGTCCGGCTCCGCTTCTTCCGCCCGGACCTGAGCGGCGGTGCGGCGCTCCAGGATTCCGGCCAGCAGCCTGACGGCGATGAGGAGGGCGACGGCGGGCCAGCCGGCGATGACCCGGCTGATGGTGCCGTGGTCGGCGGTGGCGATGTTGGCGGCCAGGCTGGCGGTGGTGCCGATGGTCAGGGCGGCCCAGGGCAGCCATCCGGACGTGCGGCCGGCGCGGCGGTCGGCGAGCAGGACCAGCGACGCCACGATCTCCACCCCGTCGACCGAGCGGGGAAAGGCGTGGGCGTGCCATCCGGTGTCGCCGTGGGCGGCGGCGAGCTGGTGCATGTGACTGTAGGAGATGGCGCCGGCGACGCCGGCCACCCCGGTGGCGGTGGCGGTGGCGGCGCGGCTGATCCACCTGTCGGCCCGCTCCGGGCCAGCCACTGGCCGGGTCACTTCGCGGACCCGGGAGCGCCCTCGATCAGGATGGGACGGTTGGATTGGCGGGGCCCGCGGCCTTCCTGCAGGTCGGCTCCTTCGGGAGCCGCCCGGGACAACCTGTGTGCTTATCTTTACCTTGGCGGACTATGCCAACATCCTCAGATCAGTCGCTGGCCCGCATTTCACTGAGCTTGGAGCGACGATGGCCGGATCGCCCGTATCACCGATGCCGGGCTACGCGGCGCGGGCGCAGGCCACGTAAACCGTGTTACTGTGAAACTGTGAAGAACATTACGGTCTCCGTGCCCGACGACGTATACCGCAACGCCCGGGTCGCCGCAGCGCAGCGCGATACCTCGCTGAGCGCACTGGTCGTCGCGTATCTCGAACGGCTGTCCGGGCGGAT
>DATKQH010000119.1:0-4647 GCA_035532775.1 Streptosporangiaceae bacterium | reverse complement strand
CGCCTGTTCGGCCTCCTGCACCGCCTCGACCAGGGGTTTCGGGTCATCGGAGTCCGCAGCACCGAAGCTCAGCTTGCTCTCGAAGTCCTGCCAGGCCGCGCCGGTCGGCTTGGACAGGCCGAACTGCGCGACGGCGGCCTTGGCGTGCGCCCTGAACTGCTCGTCGGTCAGCGCGAACTTGGCGGGCGCGGAGCCGATGATCCGGTAACCCTTGGGCAGCAAACCCGACTTGGCCAGGTGAAACAGTCCGGGGAGCAGCTTGCGCCTGGCCAGATCGCCGGTCGCGCCGAACAAGACGATGACATGGTCGTCTGGGAGCAAGCCGGACCTGTGGTTGCTGGTGTGCATGCCACACATAGTGCCATGGGACGACGGATCGGGAAGACTGGTGCGGTGTGAGCACTGAACAGGAGAAGCAGGTGGCCGCCGAGGCGGCGGCGCTGCTCGTCGACGACGGCATGAAGGTCGGCCTGGGCACCGGGACGACGGTCAGCTACCTGCTGCCGGCGCTCGCGCGCAGGAACCTGTCAATCCGCTGCGTGGCGACGTCGGAGCGGACCGCCGACGTCGCGGCCCGGCTCGGCATGGCGGTTGAGTCGTTCAGCGCCGTCGACGAACTGGACATCGCGATCGACGGCGCGGACCAGATCGCGCCCGACGGATGGCTGGTCAAGGGCGGTGGCGGCGCCCACACCCGGGAGAAGATCGTCGCCGCGGCGGCGGACCGCTTCGTCGTGATCGCCGATTCCACCAAGCCGACCCTGGCCCTGCATCCGCCGATTCCGGTCGAGCTGCTCAACTTCGGTCTCCGGGCGACGCTGCGCGCGCTCGGCGACGTCACCGTTCGTGACGGCCCGCCCAGCCCCGACGGGGGTGTCATTGCCGACTACACGGGCCTGTTCCACGACCCGGCCGAGCTAGCTGCCCGGCTGGCCGCGACGCCCGGCGTAATCGGCCACGGCCTGTTCGGCCCTGAGCTGGTCTCGGTCATCCTGGTCGGCCGCGGCGACGAGGTCGAGCAGCGCACCCTGCGCAGCTGAGCCAGGCAGGCCGGCTGAGCTGGCCCGGCTGAGCTGGCCCGGCTGAGCTGGCCCGGTGCCGGAATCAGGACGCGGTTTCGAACGCGGCCTGGTTCGCGCAGTGCAGGATCACCGGCTCGGCGCCGGCTGCGCTAATCGTGACTGTGGACTGGGCAATCTTCGTGCTGAGGCACTTCTTCGACCCGCCAGGTCATGCCCCGCTGGCCGCGGCGCCCGAGAGCAGGCCCCGCCCGATGCCCGGGTCATCGCTCAGGACGGCCTCCCCGATCCGCACATCCAGCCCGCCCCCTGACCCGCCGAAGCTCGCCGAGGCCAGCGGCGCCGCCGCATAGACCGCGACCGTCCGGCCCGCCCGATCGTCAAAGACAGCCGCCACATAGCTCGGCCCCGGCCCGATCACGCTGGCCCTCCGGCGCGAAGATCGTGTACCGACGCCCGCCCGCCCGCGTGCCGCAGGCGATTAGCTTCCCGCAGGTCCATCCCGCCCTCCGATCCGGCTCCAGCTCCACTTACCCCGGATTTGCGCCCTCCGTAGGGGTAGATATACGCGATTTGCGAGCTATGGCGACACCAAATCCGGGGTAAGTGGGCTCGCGGCCCCCGCGCCGAGATAGCTGCTGGGTGATGGAGTCGTCCGGCAAGCCGTTCGGGCGGCCGGACCGAGTCCGCAATCCGGGCGGCGTCCGCCCGCACGGAGCGGCATGGGCCGTTACCGAGGCGGCGTCCGCCGGTACAAGACGGCGTCAGCGCGCCGTCGGCTTTTGCTCCGCGTGCCCGCCGAACTGCGACCGCATCGCCGACAAGAGCCGCCCGGTGAACTCGCCCAGCCCCCGCGACTCGAATCGCTGGAACAGCGACGCCGTGATGACCGGTGCTGGCACGCCCTCCTCGACGGCGGCCAGCACGGTCCACCGGCCCTCGCCGGAATCCGACACGTGCCCGGCGAACTCGGCCAGCTCGGGCGACTCGGCCAGCGCGGCCGCGGTCAGGTCGACCAGCCACGAGCTGACCACGGATCCGCGCCGCCAGACCTCGGCGACCTCGGCGACGTCGATGTCGAACTGATACGCCTCAGGGTCGGTAAGGGGCGTCGTCTCGGCGTCGGTGATCTGCTCTTCCATGCCCGCGTTGGCGTGCTTGATGATCGACAGGCCCTCGGCGATCGCGGCCATCATGCCGTACTCGATCCCGTTATGCACCATTTTCACGAAATGACCGGCGCCGGCCGGCCCGCAGTGCAGGTAGCCGTACTGTGCCGTTCCGCTCTCGACGCCGGGAGTCGGCTCGGCCGTGCCCTTGCCAGGCGCGATTGTGCGGAAGATCGCGTCGAGCCGCTGCACGACTGGGGCTTCGCCGCCGATCATCAGGCAGTAGCCGCGCTCCAGCCCCCATACGCCGCCCGACGTGCCGCAGTCGATGTAGTGGATCTTGCGCGGGGCGAGCTGCTTCGCGCGGGCGATGTCGTCCCGGTAATAGGAGTTACCGCCGTCGATCACGGTGTCGTCCGCCTCGAGCATCGAGGCGAGGTGGTCGAGCGTCCGCCCGGTGATGGCGGCCGGCAGCATCAGCCAGGCGGTCCTGGGCGGCTGCAGCTTGGCGACGAAGTCGTCGAGATCACTCGCGCCGGTCGCGCCCTCGGCGACCAGGTCATCGATGGCGGCCTTGTTCACGTCGTAGACGACGCAGTGGTGGCCGTCCCGCATCAGCCTGCGGACCAGGTTCGCGCCCATCCGCCCGAGCCCGACCATGCCTAGCTGCATCGGGTGCTCCGTGGTCATTGCTGAACCCCCTTCATCATCCGGTACCGGCGGATGAGCGTATTGGTTGACGAATCATGCTGCAGCTCGGCTTCGGCCGGGCTGGTCAGCTCGGGAATGATCGCGGCCGCGAGCACCTTGCCGAGCTCGACGCCCCACTGGTCGAACGAGTCGATACCCCAGATCGTCCCGGCCGTGAACACGGCGTGCTCGTAGAGCGCGACCAGCGAGCCGAGCAGCCGCGGGGTGAGGATCTCGGCGAGCAGCACGTTGCTTGGCCGGTTACCTTCCATCACCCGGTGCGGCGCGACCGCCGGGTCGGTCCCCTCGGCCAGCACCTGCTCGAGGGTCTTGCCGAACGCCAGCGCCTGCGCCTGGGCGAAGACGTTCGAAGTGAGCAGATCGTGGTGGTCCCTGACCGGGTTCAGCGACCGGCCGAAGCCGATCAGGTCGATCGGGATCAGATGGGTGCCCTGGTGCAGCAGCTGGTAGAAGCTGTGCTGGCCGTTGGTGCCTGGCTCGCCCCAGTAGACCGGCCCGGTCGGGTAGTCAACGCCGGTGCCGTCCTGCCTGACGTGCTTGCCGTTGGACTCCATCGTGAGCTGCTGCAGGTAGGCCGGGAACCGCTTCAGGTACTGCTCGTACGGCATCACGCCGATGCTGGCCACGCCGAAGAAGTCCGTGTACCAGACGGTGAGCAGGCCCATCAGCGCTGGCAGGTTCGACGCCGGCGGCGCGGTGCGGAAGTGCTCGTCCATCTCGTGGAACCCGGCGAGCAGCTCGGCAAACCGCTCGGGCCCGATCGCGATCATGGTCGACAGGCCGATCGCCGAGTCCATCGAGTACCGGCCGCCGACCCAGTCCCAGAACCCGAACATGTTGGCCGTGTCGATCCCGAAGGCGGCCACCTTCTCGGCGTTGGTGCTCACCGCGGCGAAGTGCCTCGCGACCGCCGCCTCGTCGCCGAGATGACTGGTCAGCCAGTCCCGCGCCGTGGTCGCGTTGGCCAGCGTCTCCAGGGTCGTGAAGGTCTTGGACGACACGATGAACAGGGTCTGCGCCGGGTTCAGGTCGCGAGTCGCCTCGACGAAATCAGTGGAGTCGACATTGGAGACGAAACGGAAAGTGAGGTGCTGGTCGGCGTAGTAGCGCAGTGCCTCGTACGCCATGACCGGACCGAGGTCGGAACCGCCGATCCCGATATTGACGACCGCGGTGATCGGCAGGCCGGTGAAACCGCGCCAGTCGCCGGATCTGATCCGCTTGGCGAACGCCGCCATCCGGTCGAGAACCTCGTATACCTGGGCAACCACGTCGGTGCCGTCGACGATCAGCGTCTCGCTGCGCGGCATCCGCAGCGCGACGTGCAGGACCGGCCGGTTCTCCGTGACGTTGATCCGATCGCCGCGGAACATCGCCTCAGTCCGCTCGCGCAGGCCGGACTGGTTCGCCAGGTCGACCAGGAGCGCCAGCGTCTCGTCGGTGAGCCGGTTCTTGGAGTAATCCAGGTACAGGCCGGCCGCCTGCGCCGTCATCCGCTCACCGCGGCCGGGATCGGCCGCGAACAGGTCACGCAGGTGAACGTCGCGGATCTTCTCGTAGTGCGCGGTGAGCGCGGACCAGGCTGGCCGGTTCCGCAGTGCTGGTCGGGGGGGCGACCCCCCGGGCCCCCCGCTCACTGGCATGTCTGCCATCGCTCGTCCTTTCCCGTGCCGGTGCCCGATGGCGACCCTAGCGCGCCGGGCCGCAGCCATGTGCGCGCGATACTGGCAGTCATGACTGAGACTGCGACCACGACGACCGGCCTGCGGATCGGCGGCAGCTACCTTCCCGTGCTCGACCGGGCCAGG
>DATKQH010000118.1:0-3599 GCA_035532775.1 Streptosporangiaceae bacterium | reverse complement strand
CAGCGCGAGCGGCGTCGGCCTCGAAGGCATCAACGGCCCTGCCGCTGCGGTGATCGCCAGCCTGGTCGCCCTGCCCGGCTCAGTGCTGCTGGCCGCGGCGAGCTCTGTCAGCTATGCCCGGTGGGGTCAGCTTGAGACGCTGACCCACCTGCCGTGAACTACCTGTCTCTGGTGCTCTTGCGGCCGTTCAATCTGCCGGGGCCGTGATCACTGCCCGGGCTTCTGGCAACTATCAGCATGCCGCCGCAGATCAGGACGGCGCCGGCGATCTGGATCGGGCTCGGCCGCTGGCCAAGGACGATGGCGGCGAGGACCATGGCGCCCGCCGGCTCCAGCAGGAGCAGCAGCGACGACAGGGCGGCAGGCAGCCGCGGCAGCGACGACGTGATGAACAGCCAGCCGACGATCCCGATCAGCAGCGCGAGTACCAGCAGCCAGCCCAAGGACCGCCAGGGGATCGTCAGCTGCAGTCCGCCGAACGCCAGGCCGAGCAGCAGGGCACCAGCGGCCGCGCCAGCGGTCGCGTCGAAGAGCTGGCCTGCCACGTGCCGCGCCTGGCCCGCGGTCTGCCGCAAAATGAGCAGGAAGCATGCATACGCAGCGCTGGTCGCCAGCCCGTATGCCACTCCCGCTGCCGGATGCAGTCCGGTGCCGCTGCCCCCGGCCATTCCCGACACCATCACCACGCCGAGCAGCACCACCGGGAGCGTTACGAGGTAACGCCGGTCCGGGCGCTCACGCAGCAGTGCCCAGGCGAGTGCGGCGACGAACAGGACCTGCAGATTGCCGAGCACGGTGGCGACCCCGGCCCCGACATCTGCGATCGTGTGGATCCACAGCACGAGGTTGACGGCCAGGAAAAGGCCGGCCAGCACTGCGTAGCCACGACTCGCCATCGGACGTGGCCCGTAGCGGCGCTGCTCAGCCACCGCCAGCACGGCCAGCACCGGCAGCGGGAGTGCGCAGCGGTAGAAGGCCGTCGTGGCCGGGCCGACGTTAGCGAGGGTGATCAGGATGGCTGAGGAGGAGATGCAGGCCGTGCCGAGGGCCGCCTCCACGACTGGCCGCGACCGGGCGCCGGTCTTAGTCATGTTGGCTGTCAGGACTGTCTCGCCTTCTTTTCGTGACGGTCCCCAGTCTGGCCATGCGCAACTCCCCCGGACCACAGAAAGCACAGAACCCCCAGCCGGATGAGCCGACCGTTTCATGCTGACTTATGGGGGACGCCGCAGCGAATCACTGCAGGAGGCGGACGGCGCGCGTCGAGCGTGACGGCGCAGCGGCAGGCGTAGTTGTGTTGCTGGGCATCATCGGAAGCGGCTCGTTCACAAAGTTCTCGGCCGCCACGTGGGCTGCAGTCCTCTCAGTCCGAGCTGACTTGCCAGCCTCGTGTGGCAGATAAGGTACGGCCGGTTGCCGGGCCCCGCGCTTGGCCTCCGCGATCAGCATGCGCGCTGCCCTGTCGACCGCCTTGGCCCGGAGCAGGAGAACGGGGTCAAACCTGTGCAGCCTGCGGAGCTCTTGCTCGGTTGGTCCTGGCGGTGCCTGCCCGGTCGCTCCCAGGGGTGGCAGTACCGAAGTGGCCCAGCCATTGAGCGTCCTGTCAGATGTCGAGGGCATGTCTCCCGCCACGTCGTGAACGTCGGCTCGCCGCGCGACACGGGTAGCTGCCCTGGCTGCGCTGAGTACCCTGCTTGGGGCCTGGACAGCCACTGCAAGCACATCAAGGTGGGCGACCATAGTGGCGGTGGCATCGGAGGCCGCCCGGTAGGCGGCGAGTAACCCAAAAGCATCTGTGGCGACGACGTTCGCGTAACGGCGCGGCACGTCGTACCCGGCTGGCAGCGTGCGAGTGAGCACACACACCCGGCCAGCGCGGACAGCAGCGCTGACGGCCCCCAGGTCAGCGTCGCCCACGCTGCACAGCGCATCGGCAGCGTAGTGGACGGCTGCCAAGACCTCCGTGAACCCGATCTCGTCCAGAGCAAGATCAGCTGGATCCCGGAGGGGGGCAGACCGGATCGACGCGGGTGTCCACCCGGCATCGCGGAAGGCCAGGCGGCCAAGCCGGAGCACAAGGTCGCTGGCATCGGCCAGGCCAGGCCCAGTCAGCCCCTGGGTCTCGGTAGTCATGGGGTACCACTTGGCCGCCACGGAACGCCAGCGTGAGCAAGCCTCCACCGCGCCTTCGGCAGTTGCCTCCAGCCGCGAAGCGTGCCTGGGATCGCCAGCCAGCTGGCCAGGGCTCTCACCGAGCGACCGGAGCAGGCGCCCGCTGAGGTGACAGACCACGGCCGCCCCCGTGGCAGCCCATTGCCACGAGTCGGCTGTCATCGCAGGAGACCAGGCGGCCTCACCCGCCGTCGCCCAGGCGATCACCCTCATCCTCCCGGCGCTGATGGCGATCCCCTGGCCAAGTTCGGCCGACGATTCCGCTCCACGAGGCTGCTGTCGCCGGGGAGCGATGTTGACCGGGATCGCGTGCAGCAACTCGATGTCGCCCGCCGTGGCGGGACTGCCGCACTCCCCTGACGTGATCGCCGCGCAGGCGGTCAGCAGCCCATGGCTCCCGTGCCTGTCCCCCAGGACCCGCACCGGAGACCCTGCGCCCACGCGCCTCGCGATGGGCCCTGGTATCGGCGATAAGGCGAACGTTGCCGATGACCTGGCGGGGGGCGACCCGACGGAGTCACACAATGCAGATGACAACGACGCCCGGGCCGAGCGCCGCGGGTGGCAGATCGTGGAGCGGCTGCAGTCACGCGCCCGCGCCACCGGCCGCCCTGAACTCGGACCCGATGAACTGGCCATGGTGCTGGAAGCAGTGACCAACCTGCCCGGCGATGTCATTGACACACTCATCCAGCAGGCGGGCACCGAAGCCCGGGCCCGCAGCGAGGAACACCGCGCCGCAGCCGCAGAACGCGCTCGCGCGGCTGATCTCGACGCCGCCGTAGACTTGCCAGCCACACCGACCACCGACGAGCAATCCGTCGGCCTGATCGCGGCTCACCGCGATACGGGATTCGCGGACACTGCTCGAGCGCACGCGGCGACCGACCGTTCTGCCGCGCAACTCGCCGCGCAGAGCTTCCCTACAGCGCCGCCGAAGCCGTCCAGGCAGCCTCAACACGAACTGTGGACAACGCGGCGCAGACCAGCACGCGTATCCACAGCCCTTACGTGGCGAAGCTCCCAAGACGCTCTCTGTGACATGCTGGGTGAGGCATTCCATGAGCGTGTTAGCCCACAGCTACGTCTTCTGGGTCGCTCTGATCTTCGGCCTGCTGGCCCTCTACGTCCTGCCCACCGTGATCGCCGCCATCCGCGGCGTCCCCGGCCTCGGCTGGATCATCGTCATCAACCTGCTCCCCACCGGCATCGGCTGGCTAGCCGCCCTCATCGCCGCAGTCGCTCTGCCACCCAAAGGGCCCGTGGCACGGCCGGCACCGTCTCTGTGCATTGGCGGCAATTTCGCGTCCCCAAATCGCGATCCTAAGCACCACCAGTTGCATAGCTGACGGCATCACCCGCAGGGCGTTGCCGGGCCCACAGGGGTCTGGGTCTCGCGCCGACCATAGCCGTCGGATTCTGGGACA
>DATKQH010000117.1:0-15661 GCA_035532775.1 Streptosporangiaceae bacterium | reverse complement strand
GGCCTTGACCTGCCCGGCCGGCCGCAGCCGACCGACCTGGACGGCCGGCTGGTCAACGTGTTCCTCAAGTGCGAGGCCAGCCAGGACGGCCAGGTTCGCGGCCGCCGCAACGCCATGCTGGACGACTCCGACGTGCACTGGCACCGCCAGATCAAGGCCTGCGTGGGCGGCGTGGCCGCCGCCGTGACCGGCGACCCGGCGGTGTTCGTCTCGGTGTCGGCAGCTCATCAGGGGCCGGACGGCGGCGGCCCCGTCGCCGCGATCGTCGACCTCGGCGGCTAAGGCGAGGAGCGCGTGGTGAGCGACGAACCCGTCAGCCGATCTCGATCGCTGGCCCGATACACCCTGAATGTGGTACACGGAACGCTATGAATCTCCGACCGGTCGCCGCCGCGGCAGCGCTCGTGCTCGCAGGGGCCGGCCTGGCGGCGTGCGGCCCTGGCCTGCCGCGCACGTCGGCGAACGTTGCCCTCTGCGCCGCGCTGGCGCGGCTCAGCAGGCCGCGGCCAAGGCCGAGGCCGACTGCAGTTCGATCCACGCGCCGGTGGCGCGCTCATATGGCTGACCTGGCTGTGGCTGATCGTTCCGGCGACCAGCCGGCCGGCCGGCGTCGGAGTCCGCACCGGCCAGCGACAGGGTCATGTAGGTGTTGCTCGGGCTCGGGCTGTAGTCGGCGAACGGGCCGCATGGCTCGAACCCGGCGCTGGCATAGAGCGAGCGCGCCGGGGTGAAGGCCTCCATGGTGCCGGTCTCCAGGCTCACCCGGAGGTAGCCGCGGTTCCGGGCGACGGCGATGAGGTGGTTCAGCATCGCGCGGCCGATGCCGCGTCCTCGCGCTCCCTGCACCGTGTGCATGGACTTCAGCTCGGCGTGCCGCAGGTCAAGCTGCTTCAGCGCCCCGACAGCCAGCAGCTGACCGTCGAGCCGGTAGCTGTAGAAGGTGACAGCCGGATCGAGCAGCCCGTCGATGTCCAGCGCATGCACGTCCTTCGGCGGTGTGTGCGTATGCGCGAAGGTCAGGTGGCGTTCGAGCAGCTCGCGGATGTCCGCCGAGCGAGGGTCATCGATTGCGATCTCGCCGTCCGGCACAGCAGGATCCTACGTGAACCGGCCACGGCGGCGCGCTCAGCCCGGTGCGGCCGCTCTCTTACTGAGCGGCGCCGTCCGCTTCCGCCCGAGCCCTGATCGCGGTCCTGAGCACGCTCAACGAGCAGATCACCGTCCTGCAAGGGCAGGTCGAGGCCTATTTGGGCCAGCACCCGGACGCTGAGATCATCATGTCCCAGCCCGGCCTGGGACCGGTCATCGGCGCCCGGGTGCCCGCAGAATCCGGCGACGACCCCGCCCGGCACGCCTCCCGCACCCTCTACAACGAGACCACCGCCTGGCCGCAGTACGCGGCCAAGACGGACAAGACTGCGGCTTGACATCTAAGCTCCCGGGATGTCTTTCGGTGCGTTCGTCAGGTCCGGCGAGCCGGCGCTCACGCTTGCCCCGGGCGACCTCGGTAGCCAGTGCGTCCAGGTGCGGCGCCCAGAGGCGCCGGAAGCGATCGAGCCATGCGTCGACATCACGCAGCGGCGCAGGGCTCACCGAGTACATGCGTCTTGTTCCGACCGGCCGTACCGCCGCGAAGGCCGCGTCGCGCAGGACCCGCAGATGCTGCGACACGGCCGGCTGAGAGATCCCGAACTCCTGCTGGATCGCCGCGCAGACCTCACCCGAGCTGCGCTCGCCGTCGGCGATCAGCTCGAGGATCCGGCGGCGCACGGGATCACCGAGCACCTCAAATCCGTGCACCCCGAGAAAGTATCAGTGAAGACTTATATAAGTAAACTCTAAAGAACTGCCTGGCGGCTGGCGTTTCCGTGCGGGGCTGGCCCGGGCCTGAGGCATCATGATCGGATGCCGCTGTTCGAGTTCGAGGGCCGCTCTCCGGCCGTAAGCCCGCAGGCATGGATCGCCCCGACGGCCACCCTGGTCGGCGACGTGCGCGTGGAGGCCGAGGCGTCGATCTGGTACGGCGCGGTGCTCCGCGCCGACTTCGGGCCGATCATCGTCCGGCGCGGCGCCAACGTGCAGGACGGCTCGGTCCTGCACGGCGGCACGGACCCGGTCACCGAGATCGGCGAGGGAGCGACGATCGGCCACCTGTGCGTTGTGCATGGCGCCGTCATCGGCGATGAGGCGCTGGTCGGCAACGGCGCGACGGTGCTCGACGGCGTGATCGTCGGCAGGCGCGCGCTGGTCGCGGCCGCCGCCGTGGTGCCGCCCGGCATGGACATCCCGGACGGGATGATGGCCGTCGGAATCCCGGCCCGGGTCACGGGCGAGGTGACGGGGGGCGCGCTTCGCTGGGTGCAGACCAATCCCGCCACGTATCGCGACCTGGCGCGGCGGCACGCGGCGGGAGTGCGTCCGGTGAACGGGCCGGCGTAGGGTCGGTGCCGTGTCCAACCGGGAACTCGTGGTTCTCGGCACTGCGAGCCAGGTGCCTACCCGTCGCCGCAACCACAACGGCTATCTGCTCCGGTGGGAGGCCGACGGGATCCTGTTCGATCCCGGCGAGGGCACTCAGCGGCAGATGCAGTTCGCCGGGGTAACGGCGAGCCAGATCGGCCGGATCTGCATCACTCACTTCCACGGTGATCATTGCCTTGGCCTGCCCGGCGTGCTCCAGCGGATGTCGCTCGATCAGGTGCCCCATCTCGTCGAGGTCTGTTACCCGGCGCAGAACCGCGAGGTATTCGAGCGGCTGCGCTACGCGGCGCTGTACCGCGACGACGCGCTCCGGCTGGAAGAACGGCCGGTGACCGGCGACGGCACGGTCAGCGAGGCGCCGTCCTTCCGGCTGGAGGCCAGGCAGCTGTCGCATAGCGTGCCCGCCTTCGGATACCGGCTGGTGGAACCGGACGGGCGGCGGATGCTGCCGGACAAGCTCGCGGCGGCCGGGATCGCCGGACCTGACGTGGGGCGCTTGCAGCGCGACGGCTACCTGCAGGCAGCGCACGGCGTGGTGAGCCTCGACCAGGTCAGCGAGCCGAGACCGGGCCAGCGGTTCGCGTTCATCATGGACACCCGGCTCTGTGACGGGGCGTTCGAACTCGCCGACCAGGCGGACATGCTCGTCTGCGAATCCACCTTCGCCGAGGCCGATGCCTCGCTCGCGCGCGAGTACGGGCACCTGACCGCCGGGCAGGCCGGCCGGATCGCGGCCGAGGCACGGGCGCGACTGCTCGTGCTCACCCACTTCTCCCAGCGCTATGACGGGGACGGAACGCAGCGCCTGGCCGACGAGGCGGCCGCGGTCTTCGGCGGTGAGGTCGTGCTCGCCCGCGACCTGGACCGGATTGCCGTTCCGCGCCGGCCGGGCCCGCGGGAGACACCTGGTGTCACACCCCCAGGGCCGAGTGGTGAGCACTCCTCCACGCTCGACTACGAGATCTAGCTGACCTAGAGCTCGCCCGCCAGCTCGGAGGTCCAGACCACGACCCGGGTCCGGTCGCCGCGGAACAGGTCGCGGGCGAACTCGAGCGGCATTCCCGAGCGCGAGTACGCGGTCCGCTCGACCAGCATCAGCGGCGATCCCTCGGCGACGCCCAGCGCCTCGGCCTCGCGCACTCCCGCGCAGACTGGTTCCAGGCTCTCCCTGGCGCGGTACGGCCGCAGCCCGTACTTCTCGTCGAGCAGTTCGTACAGGGAACCGTCCAGCCGGTAGCCGAGCAGGCCGGGGCAGCGCTCGGCGGGGAACAGCGAGTGCTCGATCAGGATCGGCTGGCCGCCTGCGAGCCGGAGCCGCCGTACCTCGTAGACGGGGGCGCCCACCGCGATCTCCAGCGCCGCGGACGCGGCCGTGCTGGCCCGGATCTCAGCCGCGGCCAGGACCCTGGCTCCGGCGACGAGACCGTGCCTGCGCAGCTGCTCGGAGAACCCGGCCAGGACGGTGAGGTCCTGCTCGACCTTGGGCTCGGCGACGAAGGTGCCGCCGCTGCGGCCCACGGTCCTGGTGACCAGGCCGCGCTGGGCTAGCTCGGCGAGCGCGTGCCGGAGCGTCATCCGGCTGACCCCTAGCCACGCGGCCAGGTCCTGCTCGGTGGGCAGCCGGTCGCCGGGCGCGAGCCGTCCGGTCGCAATCGCGTCGGCCAGCCAGTCCTCGATCTGGCCGTGCACGGTCGTTCCCGGCCCGCGGATCAGCTGCGGCGGCTTGCGGCCGGGCAGCCGCGGATGCCAGATCCCGCTCGCCCGCCCGCCGGGTCCGGCCTCGGCAGGCGGGCGAGACTCCGCCGAGACCGCTGCCGGCGGTACCTGGCCGGCCAGCCCGGCCTGCTCAGGCAGCGTGTGCCCAGATGCCACGAGTTGTCCTTCCGCCCGGCCGAAAGACGCCGCCGACACGCTATCGCCGCCGGACGGCCCGGATCTGCCGGTCGGCGTGAGCAGGGGCCCAGCCGCAGGTCAGAGGTACGGCCGGGCCCGTCTGACTTCATTCTCACGCTGGCGCGGTCAGGCCACCAGCGGCGCGTCGTCCCCGGCCGGCGCGACGACAGGAGCGAACTCCTTGCTCCGGCCCACTGCCCCGTAGTAGATAGCCCCGATCAGGACGATCACCACGAACACGGTCCACAGGATCGGGATACCGTTCAGGAATCCCAGGTGCAGGAGCCCGCTCTGGGTCGGCGTCGGGTTGCTCGCCGCGCGCGGCCAGGCAAAGTTGATCAGCATCGCGCCGCCGTAGAGCAGGCCCACGATGTTGACCAGGAGGCCCCACCGGCCGAGCTTGAACGGCGCGCTGGTCTTCGGCCAGCCCGCGAGCCTCGCCGTGAGGATCGCCAGGCCGCCCACGAAGTAGGCGAAGTAGATCATGCCGGTCGCGGCGATGGCGATGATGGCGGCACCGGAGAACTGGATGAACGGGATGGCCGCCACCACGGCGATCGCGATACACGACCAGACCGGCGTATGCAGGCTGGGCGCGACCTTCGACAGCACCTTGGAGAACGGCAGCTGATTGTCCCTTGACATCCCGAAGCAGAGCCGGATGGTGGCGGCCATGATCGACAGGCAGCAGACGAAGATCGCGGCGGACACCACCAGCAGGTAGACGGTCGCGAAGGCAGGCGAGAAGTTCGCCTCGATGATCTGCGCGGGCCCGAACCCGAAGCCGCCATTGCCCGTGATGGCGGCATGCATGTTCGGGATCGCCATCAGGGTGCCGAGCAGGAAGATGCCGCCGATGAGGAACGCGCCCACGATCGAGTAGAGCACGGCCTTGGGTGCGGCGCGCCGCGGGTCACGGGTCTCCTCGGCCAGCGTCGACGCGGTGTCGAAACCGTAGATGACGAACAGCGACATGAACATGCCGACCAGGAACGTGTTGCCGGTGATGTGCAGGCCGGGGTGCTCGTTGACCACCTTGAAGCCCTGGTGGTTGTGGAACGCCATCATGATCAGGGCGAACACGACCATGCCGAGAATCTCGAACAGCACCCCGGTGTTGTTGATGATCGCGACCAGCCGGACGCCGTAGATGTTGAGCACCGTGATGACCACGAGAATGATCAGCGCGACGACAAGCTCGGTGTGCAGGGTCAGGCCGAGGCCTTTCCAGCCCAGGCCATTGAGCGCGGGTATCAGCGCCAGCGGGATCGTGGCCACGACGGACGTCACGGTGAGGATGCCGGCGAACAGGTAGATCCAGCCGGAGAACCAGGCGTAGGTGCGGTTCGCCAGGTACTTAGTCCACTGGAAGACCGATCCGGCGATCGGGTAGTGGCTGGAAACCTCGGCGAAGTTCAGCGCGATGATGAACCGACCCAGAGCGACGATCGGCCAGGTCCAGATCAGGTCGCCGCCGATCGTGATCAGCCCCAGGGCAAACAGCGTGAAGATGCCGGTCGACGGCGAGATGTAGCTGAATGCGACCGCGAAGGAACTGAAGGTGCCCAGACCGCGCTTGAGTTCCTGCTGGTAACCGAACTGGGCGAGGTCGGCGCTGTCGCGTTCCCCGCCGGCCCGGTCAGTCGTTGCGCTCATCGGATGATCCTCCACGGAAACGGGGCGCAGTTTGAGGCGTTAGCGTAGGGCCGCGACGTCTAACTGTCCATACCCTTTGCTGGCTGACCTGGGATCTTTCCGGAAAGTTCGCTCAGATAGATCTAGACCTTTTAACGTCGACTGCCTACGCTTCGCACCATCGATCACCGGGAGGCAGGCTTGGATACCAGCGCGGCCGCGGATCTTGAGGCCGGCCTCGATGCGATCTTCGATCAGGTGCCGAGCCTCGCGAGCGGGCCGCGGACGGTCACCGAGCTGCCGGGCGGGCTGACCAACAGAAACTTCAAGATCACTACGGTGAACGGGGCCCTCGTGGCCAGGGTCGCGTCAGGGGGCAGCGAGCTGCTGGCGATCGACCGGGCGAACGAGTACCGGAACTCGGTGCGCGCTGCCGCGGCCGGCGTCGGCGCTCCGGTAATCGAGTACCAGCCCGCCGTCAGTGTCCTGGTCCTGCGGTTCCTGGAGGGCCGGACGCTGGCCAACGCCGACGTCGCCGATCCGGGCAGGCTGGCCAGGATCGCGCGGGCCTGCCGCCTGCTGCACGAGGGCGAGCGGTTCGACGGCGACTTCGACATGTTCGAGATCCAGCGCCGGTACCGGTCGGTGGTCGCCGAGCGCGGTATCGCGATCCCGGCGGGCTACGACGACCTGACGGGCAAGTTCGCCGCCGCCGCCGGCGCGCTCGCCGTCCGCGACGAGGGCACCGTGCCCTGCAACAACGACCTGCTCGCGGCCAATTTCATCGAGGACGGCGAGAAGATCTGGCTGATCGACTACGAGTACTCGGGCAACAACGATCCCTGCTTCGAGCTCGGCAACATCTGGGGCGAGTGCCAGCTGCCCGACGAGGCGCTCGCCGCCCTGGTCGCCGAGTACTACGGGCGGCCGCTGCGGAACAAGATCGCCAGGGCGATGCTGCTCGGCCTGGCCGGCAAGTACGGGTGGACGCTGTGGGGCGCGATCCAGGCCGCGGTCAGCCCGATCGACTTCGACTTCTGGTCATGGGCGATGGAACGGTTCGACGGCGCGGTCGCCGGCTTCTCCTCACCGGGCTTCGATCGGCTGCTCGACGAGGTGCAACGAATGGACTGACTGCGCCGTCCAAAGACTGACAGGCCGACACGGCGGGAAAGGACAGGATGATCGAGGGCGGATTGCCGAGGACCAAGCTCAGCCCGGGGGACAGAGGCTCGGACGGGGCAGTGCAGGCCCGTGTTAACGCCGCGGGGGGTTCCGGGGGGTCGTCCCCCCGGGCTCACGCGCCCGCACTGCCCCGCCGGGCACGCGTGGTGATCATCGGTGGCGGCGTGATCGGCACGAGCGTCGCCTATCACCTGACGCTGCGCGGGCTGACCGACGTGCTCCTGCTCGAGCAGGGTCAGCTGTCCTGCGGCACCACCTGGCACGCGGCCGGCCTGGTCGGGCAGCTGCGCGCGTCGGAGAGCGGTACCAGGCTGGTGCAGTACTCCACCCAGCTCTACGACCGGCTGGAAGCCGAGACCGGGCTGGCCACCGGCTTCCGCCGGTGCGGTGGGGTCACGGTCGCCCGCACCGCGGACCGGATGATGGCGCTGCGGCGCACGGCCGCTACGGCCGAGGCGTTCGGCCTCGAGTGCGAGCTGATCAGCCCGCAGCGGGCGGCCGAGCTCTACCCGATCATGGACGTCTCCGACCTGGTCGGCGCGATCTGGCTGCCGGGCGACGGCCGGGCCAACCCCACCGACCTGACCGCCGCGCTGGCCAGGGGGGCTCGGATGCGCGGCGCGACGATCAGGGAGCGGACCCGCGTCACCGGGATCGCCGTGGCCGACGATTCCCGCGCTGGCCGGACCGTCACCGGCGTGCGGACCGACGAGGGCGATGTCGAAGCCGAGATCGTGATCAACTGCGCGGGCCAGTGGGCCAGGCAGATCGGCACGATGTGCGGGGTGACCGTGCCGCTGCACTCGGCCGAGCACTTCTACGCGGTGACCGACCAGATCGCCGGAGTGCACCGGGACCTGCCCGTGCTCCGTGACCCTGACGGCTACACCTACATCAAGGAAGAGGTCGGCGGGCTTCTCGTCGGCGGCTTCGAGCCGGACGCGAAACCCTGGGTGGCGCCCGACGATCTGCCCCATCCGTTCGAGTTCCAGCTGCTCGCCGAGGACTGGGACCATTTCGCGATCCTGATGGACAGCGCGATCCAGCGGATCCCCGTCCTGGCCAGCACCGGGATGAAGAAGCTGTACAACGGGCCGGAGAGCTTCACCCCCGACAACCAGTTCATCCTCGGCGAAGCCCCCGAGCTGCGGAACTTCTTCGTGGCCGCCGGGTTCAACTCGGTCGGCATCGCCTCGGCCGGCGGGGCGGGCAAGGCGCTGGCCGGCTGGATCGTCGACGGCGACCCGGGAACCGACCTGTCCGTGGTCGACATCAGGCGGTTCGCCGCGTTCAACGGCAACAACCGCTGGCTGCGGGACCGGGTCGGCGAGGTGCTCGGGCTGCACTACGCGCCGCCGTGGCCGAACCGGGAGCTGGTCACCGCGCGGCCGTTCCGCCGGTCGCCGGCCCACCATCTGCTCCGCGACGCGGGCGCGTGCTTCGGCGCCAAGATGGGCTGGGAGCGGGCGAATGTCTTCGCGCCCGCCGGGCAGCAGCCCGTCATCGAGTACTCATGGGACAAGCCGAACTGGCTGCCGTGGTCGGCCGCCGAGCAGCGCGCGACCAGGGAGGCGGTAGCGGTCTTCGACCAGACCTCGTTCTCCAAGTACCTGGTGACCGGGCCTGAGGCACTGACTGCGCTGCAGTGGCTGTGCACCGCCGACGTCGACGTGCCGCCCGGCCGCACGGTCTACACCGGCATGCTGAACTCGGCCGGCCGCTACGAGGCCGACATCACCGTGACCAGGCTGGCCGCCGACCAGTTCCTGATCTTCAGCAGCGCCGCGTCGACCGAGCGTGACCTCGACCACATCCGCAGGCTCGCCCCTGGGGGTTCCGGCGGGTTGTCCCCCCTGGGCAGCACAGCCGGCGCGCAGATCGTGGACGTGACGTCGGCCTACGCGGTCTACGGGGTGATGGGCCCGCGCTCGCGGGAGCTGCTGTCCAGGTTGAGCCGTGCCGATCTGTCCGGCGAGGCGTTCGGCTTCGGCCAGAGCAGGCAGATCGACCTCGGCTACGCCACGGTGCGGGCGACCAGGCTGACCTACGTCGGCGAGCTGGGGTGGGAGCTGTGCGTTCCCGCTGAATTCGCTGTCGGGGTGTACGAGGACCTGATGGCGGCCGGCGCCGACCACGGCGCGGTCAACGCCGGGTACTACGCGATCGAGTCGCTGCGGCTGGAGAAGGCGTACCGCGCGTTCGGCCGCGAGCTCACGCCCGATTACGGGCCGGTCGAAGCCGGGCTGCTGTTCGCTTGCAAGCTGACGACCGACATCGGCTTCCTCGGCCGCGATGCGGTGGAGAAGGTTAGGGCGGCCGGGCCCCGGCGGCGGCTCGTCTCGATCGTGCTCGACGACCCCGGCATGATGATGTGGGGCGGTGAACTGCTGCTGCGCGACGGCGCCGCCGCCGGCCTGGTGACGTCCGCGGCCTGGGGAGCTACGATCGGCGCGTCGGTCGGAATGGCCTATGTCAGGCACCGGGGCGGCGAGGCGGTGACGCCTGACTACCTGCGGTCGGGTCATTACCAGGTCAATGTCGGTGGCCAGGTGAGCGGGGCGCGGGTGTCGCTGCGGCCGCCGTTCGATCCGGACGGGGAGAAGGTGCACCGGTGACGATTCCCGCCGAGCTCGGCGCGCCCGCGGCGCCGCCGGCCGGCACGATGTCGATCAGCGTGTTCGACCTGTTCAAGATCGGGATCGGGCCGTCGAGCTCGCACACGGTCGGCCCGATGCGGGCGGCCGCGATATTCGCCGAGTCACTGGAGTCCGCAGGCGTGGCCGGCCGGGTCGCACGCGTGCAGGTGGAGCTGTTCGGGTCGCTCGGCGCGACCGGCCACGGGCACGGCAGCATCCCGGCGGTCGTGCTCGGCCTGCTGGGCGAGCACCCCGAGGCCGTCGACCCCGCCGCGGCACGGCTGACGGTCGACGAGGTGCGCCGGACGGGGCGGCTCGCGCTGGGCGGGCAGGCGGCCGGCGGATCGCGGCTGATCGACTTCGACTTCGACGGCGACATCGTGCTGCACCGGCGCAAGCGGCTGCCGTTCCATTCCAACGCCATGCTGTTCAGCGCGCGGGACGCCGACGGCGGCGGGCTGTACAGCCGGACGTACTACTCGGTGGGCGGCGGCTTCGTGCTCGGCGAGGACGAGGCGGCCAGCCCGCAGCTGCTGCCGGACGCCGTGACCGTGCCGTACCCGTTCTCCACCGGCGCGGAGCTGCTCGAGCGCACGCAGCAGAGCGGGCTGCCGGTCAGCGGCGTCATGCTGGCCAACGAGCTGGCACGCCCGGCGGGGGGCTCCGGGGGGTCGTCCCCCCGGGCAGGCCGGCCCGAGGCGGAAGTCAGGGCGGGGCTGCTGCGGATCTGGTCGGTCATGCAGGAGTGCGCCGAGGCCGGGTCGCACACCGGGGGCGTGCTGCCCGGCGGGCTGAAGGTGCGGCGGCGTGCCAGCAAGCTGCGCGAGCACCTCGAGGAGACCTCGGATGTCACCGACCCGCTGTACGCGATGGAGTGGGTGACGCTCTACGCCCTCGCCGTCAACGAGCAGAACGCGGCGGGCGGCCGGGTCGTCACCGCGCCGACGAACGGCGCGGCCGGGATCATCCCGGCGGTGCTGCACTACTACACCAGGTTCGTGCCGGGTGCCGACGACGACGGCGTGATCGCGTTCCTGCTCACCGCGGCGGCGATCGGCGTGCTGTTCAAGGAGAACGCGTCCATCTCCGGCGCCGAGGTCGGCTGCCAGGGTGAGGTGGGCTCGGCCTGCTCGATGGCTGCCGCCGGGCTGGCCGAGGTGCTGGGCGGCTCGCCCGAACAGGTCGAGAACGCGGCCGAGATCGGCCTCGAGCACAACCTGGGCCTGACCTGCGACCCGGTCGGCGGCCTGGTTCAGATCCCGTGCATCGAGCGGAACGCGATCGCGTCGGTCAAGGCGATCACGGCCGCGCGGATGGCCGTCAGGGGCGATGGCGAGCACCACGTCTCGCTCGACAAGGCGATCAAGACCATGCGCGAGACCGGCGCGGACATGAAGGACAAGTACAAGGAGACCGCGCGGGGCGGCCTCGCCCTCAATGTCGTCGAGTGCTGAACGCGTGAATCCCGGGGTCAGCTGCCACTAGCCGCGCCTGACCCCGGCGCTGGCCAGCAAGGCCGGGTCGGTCGTCTACCCGGTCCCGGTCAAGGCGGCGGGCCTTCGGGTCACGTTCAACGCGCAGCTCGGCGCCGGGACGGGCGGCGACGGCATGGCGCTCGCGCTGCTCAACCCGGCGACGACTACCGCGCGCACGGTTGGCCTGCCCGGTCTCATGATCGGGCTCGGCACGCGGTCGGGCGTGCCCGGCGTCGGAGTCGTGCTGGCCACCGGAGCTCATACGAGCCCGCTTGGCTTCGTAGCCACCTCGGTCCGCGTCGATTCCGACGGACTCGGGTACCAGCGGTCGGCCCGCGGCGTGGGGTCGCTGCTCGCCGGAACCCACACGGTGACCGTCACCGTGACCAGGCGGAGCGGGCTTGGCGACCTGGTCACCATCTACCTGGACGGCGTGCGCGTGCTGGCCGAGGCCGAGCCGGCCATGACCCCGGCGGTCAGGCTGGCCTTCACGGCGGGGACGGGGAAGCTGAACGACGTGCACATCGTCCGCACCGTGGCCATCGCCGCGTCCGGCTGACTGACGGCGCGACGCAGGCGAATTCCCGGTAAGCTAGACGAGCCCGGCCTTCCCGCCGGCACGCATGCGGAGTAAATTCTCCCCGGTACGAGGTAGGGTTTCTTGTCCGCGCGGCGGAGTAGCTCAGTCAGGCAGAGCAAGCGGCTCATAATCGCTGTGTCGCCGGTTCAAGTCCGGCCTCCGCTACGAAACTCACCGGCCGCTACGGCGGTCGCTCTGGGAAGGCGCGAGGTGCTGCTTTTGTCGCGGCTCCCCGTGCGGTTACCCTTGAAGGCCCGTACCAGAAAGACCCACCAGGCTGGCCGATGGCCGCCGGAACGCATATCCGTACAGGAGAAAGGCACTCCACCGTGGCTGCGACCGACATCAGGCCCAAGATCACCCTGGCCTGTCAGGAGTGCAAGCATCGCAACTACATCACGCGGAAGAACCGGCGGAACGACCCCGACCGGCTCGAGCTGAGCAAGTACTGCCCGTTCTGCCGCAAGCACCAGCCGCACCGCGAGACGCGCTAGCCCGCCCGATCACGCTGCCGCCGGGTGCCGCCTGGCGGCGGGCCGGCCGGGGCCGGTGAGGTACCTGCCGCGGGCCGATGCGACGCCGGGGACCGGCTAGCGGCCGGGCCGAACGGGGCATTAGTCTCCCGCTAGACAGACGCGATCGTTTCTCAAGGCTGGAGCCAGATGGCCATCAACCCTGACTTCCTCGGCAAGACATTTTCCCCCAGCGAGCCTTATGAGGTCAGCCGGGCCAAGCTGGCCGAGTTCGCCGACGCGATCGGCGACCCGAACCCGGTGTACCGCGATCGCGCCGCCGCCCAGGAGGCCGGATTCGCCGACGTGATCGCGCCGCCGACCTTCCCGATCGTGATCAGCATGGCGAGCAGCTCGCGCGCTCTGGCCGAGCCCGGGCTGAACCTGAACTACGCGATGGTCGTCCACGGCGAGCAGCGGTTCGAGTACTCGCGGCCGCTGCACGCTGGCGAAGTGGTGACCGCGCAGGTCACGATCTCTGACATCAGGGACGTCGGCCGTAACTCGATGATGACGACGACCACGCAGATCAGCACGGTGGACGGCGAGCACGTGTGCACCGCCCACTCGACCCTCGTGGAAAGAGGTGGCGCAGCGTGAGCGACCAGGTCACGTACGACGAGGTCGAGGTCGGGACCGAGCTGGCGGCCGTGAGCTATCCGGCGACCAGGCTCAGCCTGGTGAAGTACTGCGGCGCCTCGGGCGACTTCAACGTCATCCACTGGAACGAGCGGATCGCCAAGTCTGTCGGGCTGCCCGACGTCATCGCGCACGGCATGTTCACCATGGCGCAGGCCGGCCGCTTCGTGACCGACTGGGCCGGGCCGAAGGCGACCGTCGTGGAGTACGGCGTCCGCTTCTCCTCGCCCGTGGTGGTGCCGGACGACGACATAGGCGCGACCATCAGCGTGAGCGGGCAGGTCGAGGAGAAGCTCGACGGCAACCGGGTCGCGCTGGCACTGACGGCCAGGGCGGCCGACACCAAGGTGCTCACCAAGGCCCGCGCGGTGGTCCGGCTGCCCTGAGGCCGGGCTGCCCCGAGGCCGGGCTGCACTGACCCGATCGGCGTAGGCTCACCTGGTGCTCATGCTCACTGAGCGGGTTCCGCTCTCCCGCTACACCACGCTGCGGCTCGGCGGTCCGGCGGCACGGTTTGCCGAGGCCCGGACGGCCGACGAGCTGACCACGGCCGTGCTCGCGGCAGACGCTGCCGGCGAGCCGCTGCTCGTGCTCGGCGGCGGCAGCAACCTGGTGGTGTCGGACGACGGCTTCGCCGGCACCGTGCTCCGGGTCGCCACCTCGGGTATCGCCGTCAGCGAGGCCGGCGACCAGGTCATGGTCACGGTCGCGGCGGGCGAGAACTGGGACCGGCTTGTCGAATGGTCTGTCGCGGACAAGCTCGCCGGGATCGAGTGCCTGGCCGGCATCCCCGGCCTGGCCGGTGCGACGCCGATCCAGAATGTGGGCGCCTACGGCCAGGAGGTCGCCGCGACGATCAGCGCGGTCACGGTCCTGGACCGCGCCACCGCGGCGGTCAGCACGCTGGCCAGGGCGCAGTGCGCCTTCGGCTACCGGACGAGCCTGTTCAAGGCCACCGCCTGGTCCCCGGCCGGCGCGGCGGCTACTTCAGCGTCCTCAGGCGGTTCGGCACCCGCCGGGTCCGCTCTGTCCGGCGGCTCGGCGCCTGCCGGGTCCGCGCCGTCCGCCGGGTCCGCGCCGTCCGCCGGGTCCGCGCCCACCGGCCGGTACGTCGTGCTCGAGGTCACCTTCGCTCTCCAGCGCGATCCGATGTCGGTCCCGATCAGGTACTCCGAGCTGGCCGCGAAGCTGGGCGTCGAGCCCGGCGACTGTGCCGCGCTGGCCGATGTCAGGGCCGCCGTCCTCGAGCTCCGCCGTGGCAAGGGGATGGTGCTCGATCCGGCCGACCCCGATACCGCCAGCGCCGGGTCCTTCTTCACCAACCCCGTGCTCAGCCCTGAGCAGCTCGCCGACGTGGAGCGGGTCATCTCCGCTCGCCGCCCGGGAGCCAGCGTGCCAGCGTTCCCCGCGGGCGGCGGCCGGGTCAAGGTGCCGGCCGCCTGGCTGATCGAGCAGGCCGGATTCGGCAAGGGCTGCCCAGGCGCGGGAGCGGCGAGAATCTCCGCCAAGCACACCCTCGCGCTGACCAACCGGGGTGGTGCCAGCACCGCCGATCTGATCGGCCTGGCGAGGGAGATCGTGGCTGGCGTGCGTTCGGTGTTCGGGATCGAGCTGGCTAACGAGCCCGTGCTCGTCGGCGTGACGCTGTAGTCCTCTAGCCCGCGACGGAGCCCGCGGCCGAGCCTGCCCTCGCGTCCGCGCCAGTGCCTGTCCTCGCGTTCGCGCCGGTACCCGCCCGCGCGTCGACGACAGCGCCAGCCCTCGGTTCCGCGCCGGTGCCAGACCTCGCGCCTGGGATAGTGCCCGCGCTCGTGTCTCGGACACCTCCCTTCACGCCGACCGGCGTCCCCTCGGCGGGATCAGGCGCCGCCAGCCACGCGTCGATGCCCGCCAGCAGGCGTTCCCCGACGTCGGCGGGGACCGCCGACCCCAGCACCGACATCCTTGCCAGGCTGGCCAGCTGATCGTCGGCGAGTCCGTGCACGCCCCTGGCGAGCTCGTACTGCGCGGTCAGCCGCGATCCGAACAGCAGCGGATCGTCGGCGCCGAGCGCTACCGGCACGCCGGCGTCGAGCAGCCGGACCAGGGGCACGTCGGCCGGCGTTGCCGCCACGCCGAGAGCGATATTCGAGGCCGGGCAGACCTCGAGCGTCGTCTGCCGCTCCGCAAGGCGCCTGACCAGCGCCGGCTCGGCGGCGGCCGCCACGCCGTGCCCGATCCGGTCGGCGTTCAGCTCGTCGATGCAGGCCCGGACGCTCGCCGGGCCAGCCAGCTCGCCGCCGTGCGGCACGGCGAGCAGCCCGGCCCGGGACGCGATCCTGAAGGCGGCGGCAAAGTCGGACGGGGCGCCGCGCCGCTCGTCGTTGGACAGGCCGAACCCGACGACTCCGCGGCCCGCGTGGCTGGCCGCGAGCCGCGCGGTCGTCCGTGCGTCAAGCGGATGCCTGGTCCTGTTCGCCGCGATGATCACGCCGATGCCGAGGCCGGTCGCGCGCGCGGCCGCCGCGCTCGCGTCGAGCACCAGCTCGACGAACGAGGTCAGGCCGCCGAACCGGCCTGCGTAGCCGGACGGGTCGACCTGGTACTCCAGCCAGCCTGAGCCCTCGGCAACCTCGTCCTCGGCCA
>DATKQH010000116.1:0-5685 GCA_035532775.1 Streptosporangiaceae bacterium | reverse complement strand
GGCCCTGGCCTTCGTCCGCCACACGCCGCAGCGGAGTGCAGCCCGTCGGGCCGCGAGTCCGTCAGACAACGGGGTGCGGCCCGAATACGTAACCCTGCCCGCGAGCGCCGACGCCGACAGCGCGCCGCAAGTCAGCGCTTGCGGCCTTTCGGCGCGACCGGTGCGCAGGCACGGGCCGATGAGCGGTCATGTACCGACACCGGCCCCGACCCGAACCAAGACACCTCGAAGTGATGGTTGTTACACGGCTGGCTGGAACGACGAAGACGAGGAGGCCGCCCGATGACCGCCGCACATGAGACCCTGGCCAAGATCGACGCCGAGCTAGCGCAGCACGTCACCTGGGACGGACGATCCGCCGACGCTGCCAGCTCCGCTGCAGCCGACCTGGACGACGACTGGAACGGCGCGTGCGCTGTCTGCGGCCACGAGCCCGGAGATGGCGATGGCCTGAGCCACGACTCCTGGTCGGCTGAGCACACCAGCTGCCAGCCGCACGACTACGAGCCCGCGCCAGAGCCATATGCGACGGGGGAGCACCTCATCGCTCGTGCCGACCTGTACGAGGTCAACGGGTATCTGACGTGGCCTGCGGCCGACGACCGCGACGCTGGGGTGCACGGATGGGGCCTGGCCGAGGTCTGGCAGCGCGACGGCGACTGCGGCTGGTGGCCGCAATGGCTTGAGGAGGGACTCACCCTCGACGAAGCCGTCGAAGTGGCCCGGCTGCGAAACATCAAGGTCGGGGCACTCCTGGGAAGCATCTGGTAGCCGCAAGACCGCTGACCCGGCGGTTGTCGCTACTGATAGAGCTGCGTGCACTGCCCGGCGTCGATCATCCCGCTAGTGGTGGCCTGCACTGTCCAGGCCGACCAGGTAGCGCACGGGGTGATCCGCAGACATGAGGATGGCCCTGGTGTGCCAGGCAGGCGCTGTTCCGGGGCCATCCCACGCTGCGGGGGCTTAGTTCAGAGAAGCCTCGGGGCCGAAGTCCTCGGGGTCGAAGTCCGTCCACTCGCCATCCGGCTCCGGCCGTCGCAGGCGTGAATGTTTCGTTCGATCCGGCTCCTGGGCGCCTCGCAGATCCGGATCTCCGCGCCGCCGTCCTCGCTGATCATGTGAGTCCAGGAACAACCTCGTTCCTTGCCCATTGGTCATCTTTTCTTGCCGACTGGCTGAGACGCGAACCGCGCCGTGGGATGCCGCTTACTGGCTATAAGATCAACGACTCGGGAGGTCAGAGAAAATCATAGTTGGGACCCTGAGTGGCAGCGGAGTGCGGGATCGAGCAGGGTGGCGAACAGCAGGCTGAGGATTCCGATCGAATCCGATCACCTGTTCCGATCGAATCCGATCGCTGATTCCGGGGTAGCCGATCACCTGGCGGGGGTCGGCGTGTCGTAGCGCGGCGGGCGCCGGGGGCGCTGGAACGCTGCCTCGGACATTTTCCCTGAGTCTGAGGAGTGGCGCCGATGCCGCGACCCCGCATCGCCATGCGAAAGATCCGCGAAGTTCTCAGGCTAGCTCTGGGCGAGGAGCTGAGCCGCCGGCAGGTCAGCGCCGCGTCCGGAGTGCCGCTGACCACGGTCAACGACTATCTGCGCCGGGCGGCGGCGGCGGGCCTGAAATGGCCGCTGCCCGGCGATGGCGATGATGCGGCGCTGGAGCAGATGCTCTACAGCCAGCCGGCCCGGGCGCCAGCGGCGGGGCGACCGCTGCCGGACTGGCGGCGGGTGCATACCGAGCTGCGGCGCAAGGGCGTGACGGCGCAGCTGCTGTGGCTGGAGTACCGGGAGCAGAACCCGGACGGGTACGGGTACAGCCAGTTCGCCAACTTGTACCGGCAATGGCGCGGCCAGGTCGACGTGACGATGCGGCAGGCGCATAAGGCCGGGGAGAAGCTGCTCGTCGACTTCCCCGGCGACACGGTTCCCATCTGGGACCGGCGCACCGGCGAAGTCGCGATGCGCGCCGAGCTGTTCGTCGCGGTCATGGGAGCGTCGAACTGGCTGCATGCCGAGGCGTTCCCGTCGCAGGAGCTGCTGTACTGGGTGACCGCCCACGTGCACTGCTTCGAGGCGATGGCCGGCTGCCCGGCCATCGTGGTGTGCGACAACCTGCGCTCGGCGGTGACCCGCCCGCACCGGTACGAGCCCGACATCAACGCCACCTTCGCCGAGATGGCCGCCCACTACGGGGTCGCGATCATCCCGGCCCGGGCCTACAAGCCCCGGGACAAGGCCAAGGCCGAGTCCGGGGTGCTGATCGCCGAGCGGTGGATCATCGCCCGGCTGCGCGACCGGAAGTTCTATTCGCTGGGTGAGGCGAACGCCGCGATCGCCGCGTGCACGGCGGAGATCAGCGCCCGGCCGTTCCAGAAGCTGGACGGCAGCCGCCAGCTGCTGTTCGAGCAGCTCGACCGGCCGGCGCTGCGGCCGCTGCCGGCCACCCGGTATGAGTTCGCGACCTGGCATAAGGCACGGGTGAACATCGACTACCACCTCGTCGCCGACAAGCATTACTACTCGGTGCCCTACCAGCTGGCCCGCCAGCAGGTGGACGTGCGGCTGTCGGCGGCGACGGTGGAGATCTTCCGCAGCTCGGCGCGGGTCGCGTCCCACCCGCGCTCGCATGTGCGCCACGGGTATACCACCGACCCGGCGCACATGCCCGAATCTCACCGGCGGCACGCGGCATGGACCCCGCAGCGGATCACCGGCTGGGCCGCCAAGACCGGGCCTGCCACCGCCGGGCTGGTCGCCAAGATCCTGGAGTCCCGGCCGCACCCCGAGCAGGGCTACCGGGCCGCGCTGGGCATCATCCGGCTGGCCGGCCGCTACGGCGACGACCGGGCCGAGGCCGCCTGCGCCCGCGCGCTGGCGCTGCGCTCGCATTCTTACCGCAGCGTCGAGTCGATCCTGCGCAACGGATTGGACCGCCAGCCGATGCCCGGCCAGGCACCCGAACTTTCTCCGCACCCCGCGCACGCCAACGTCCGCGGTCCCGGCTACTACCACTAGAAAGGACACTCCATGCTCGACAGTCCCACCATCGACGGGCTGAAAGCCCTGCGGCTGCACGCCATGGCCGCCGCCCTGGCCGACCAGCAAGCCCAGGCCGGCTACACCGGACTCAGCTTCGAAGAACGCCTCGGCCTGCTCGTCGACCACGAGCTCACCGACCGGGCCAGCCGCCGCGTGCAGCGCAGCCTCAAGGCCGCCCGGCTGCGACTCCCCGCGACCGTCGAGGACATCGACTTCCGCCACCCCCGCGGCCTGGGCCGCGCCCACATCCTGGACCTCGCCCAGGCCCACTGGGCAGCCGCCCGCCGCGCCATCGTGATCACCGGGCCGACCGGCAGCGGGAAGACATACCTGGCCTGCGCCCTGGCCCACGCCGCCATCCGCAACGGCCACACCGCCCTCTACCAGCGCGCCCCGCGGATGCTCGACGAACTGGCCATCGCCCGCGGCGACGGCAGGCTCGCCCGGCTGCTCGCCTCCTGGGCCCGCATCTCCGTCCTGGTCATCGATGACCTGCTCATCCGCCCGCTCACCCCCGACCAGGCCGCCGACCTGCTCGAAGTCATCGAAGACCGGGCCGGGCTGCGCGCCACCATCGTCACCAGCCAGCTGCCAGTCGCCATGTGGCACCAGGCCATCGCCGACCCCACCATCGCCGACGCCGCCCTTGACAGACTGCTCGGCAGCGCCGACCGGATCGAGCTGTCCGGCGAGTCCCTGCGACGCGCCCAGCCCGCCGCGACCGCACCCGGGCAGGAGCAGAAATGACCCCCGGCCCGGACCCGGCCGCTGCCCGATCCCCGTCGCGTGACGATGGCGTAACGATACGGACCTGCCCCGCCTGCGGGCAGACGTTCACCCCCGCCGGCCGCAGGCGCTGGTGCTCTGATGCGTGCAAGCAAGCCGCCTGGCGGCGCAGCCGCACCCCGGCCACGCCGGTCCCGCCGGTCCCGCCCCCCGGCCGCAAGCGGGACTTCACCGTCTACGAATGCGGCAGCTGCGGCCTCCGCGCGCTCGGCAGCCAGCGCTGCGAGGACTGCGGCACCTTCATGGCCGCCGTCGGCACCGGCGGCCTGTGCCCGCACTGCGACGAACCAGTCGCAATCCAGGAAATCCGCCCAGCCCGCGACCGCTAAAGCCAGCATCGCCACCGGGCCGATGGCACACTACCCACCAGAACACAAAGGAGGTGAGCAAGCGGGGCACAAGCGCCCAGCGTCGGCCGCTACGCGCCCTCCGATCCCCTCCGATCGAAAACCCCGGACCGGGTGATCGGATTGATCGGAATGCTCAGCTGGCGCAGCCGGCCGCCCCGGCACGCCGGCCGCTCTGCAGCTGGAGACCAGCGGGGCATCGGCATCGCTGTCAGCGCCGGCCGCGGATCGACGTGCTTGACGTCGAAACCGCTTCGGGCGCTCGCCGGCGGTCAGGTCAGGTCAGGGTCCGCCAGTCCTTAAGCACAAGTCCAGGTGCGGTAAGTTCGCCGGCGTATATGGCCGAGCCGGGCCCGGAGCCTGCGAAGCTCAGTCGTTACTGGTCATCGTGCACAACGCCGACCGGGCACGACGCGTAGCAGGCCATGGCCATGCCGACCGAGCCCAGTGACATATCAGCGAAACCGCCCCGGCCTCGGGCGCCCACGACGAGCATCTGCGCGCCGGCTGCCGCTTCCAGCAGGGCATGGCGAGCGGAGCCCTCTGATACCTGCCTGCGCACGGCGATGTCAGGATGCTGCTGTTCATGCCGGGAGATGAGCCGCTCGAAATCGTTCGCTATCTGGCGCGCGCCGCTCAGAACCGCCGGGTCGTCAGCGAGCGCGCATACCGCCAGCAGGCGTGTTCCGCGCAGCCCTGCCTCCTCGAACCCGAACCGAACGGCGGCGTCGGAAGCTGGTGATCCGTCGCTGCCGACTGCGACCGGCAGGGGGGGCAGGCCGGGGACGGGCTGCCATTCCCCGCGCACAACCACGATCCGGCCGCGGGCGTGGGCGGCAACCTGCAGCGCGACTGACCCTATCGGCAGGCCGGGCAGGCCGCCCCGTCCGCGGCAGCCTACGACTACCATGCCGGCCGTGGCGCTGCGCTCGCACAGGACCGCGGCAGGCGGCCCGGCGGCGATCAGCGGCCGGACCTCGCCGTCTGCCATCAGATCGCGCGCGAGCTGAAGGCCGGGGATCAGTGCTTCCTCGCCGCCCGGGGCTACGCCGGACTGCGCATTGCCTGGCGGCGCGCCGGGGTAGGCCGGAGTGCGCGCGAGGCATACCGTCAGTGCCGACCTGCGGCACCGTGCCTCCCTGGCTGCCCAGGCCAGTGCCTGCTCGGCGCCAGGCGACCCGTCGTAGCCCACTACTATCTCGGTTCCGGTCATGTCAGCTCTCTCTCCGGTAACTGTGGCCGCCGGCGGCCCCTGAGCCGCTCATGCGGCGTCAGCGGCCCTCCGGTGGCGGATGAGCAGGCGGCGGAGTTCGTCGGCTCCCCAGACGATGAACGGGAACGGCGCGACGGTGGCGACCTGGGCCGGGGTAAGCGCGGCGGTGCCGAACACGGAGTGCATGGCGGGCAGGTAGACCAGCAGCGCGGCGAAAGCCAGGGAGAAAGCGATGCCGCCGAGCAGGAACTTGTTGGCGAGGATGCCGACCGAGCGCAGCGAGGCGTGGTCGGTG
>DATKQH010000115.1:0-16240 GCA_035532775.1 Streptosporangiaceae bacterium | reverse complement strand
GTGACTCCAGTCTTCGTATAGCTCCCGAGTCTTATCCGAAGCGTAAGCTAGTACTTGAATCTCTTGATCGCGGGTAGTCACTGGCGGCTGATAGTGGACGTTTGGCATCGCGTCAAGCGTTGAGATCGCCATAAGTATCTCGTCGAGATCCGTCGACCGGACTTGCCGAACCAGCCGCACGAGATCGACGTAGACCTCAGCGCGGTGAGGCCAGAGCCGGTTCTACCGGTTATCCTCCATTGTCCGGCTAGTGGTCCATACGGTTGCGACGATGGCCGCCAACGCGACCAACGGCACGGCGATGGATCCAATCACTTGAACTGCGTCCGCGCCTGACGCCAATCCCGACATGGTACGCAGCATGGCGGCCCGTCCATGCTCATGCAAGACACAACGTCATATATTGTACGATCCTGCCGGTTCCTAGAGGAATAGCCAGCCGATGCCCAGGGAGTCCAGCGTCCATCCGTCCTGCTTGCTTCGCCCTAGAGGGCCGCCCGCCGCAGATGGAGGACGACCGCTGGCCGGAACCGGCTTGCTGCGGCCATTCTGCTGGTCAAGATCATAAGAAAGATCCTCCACAAGTCCAAGCAGCAGAACCTGGAACAGCGTTTAGGCAACTAACTTGACTTGATGTAGCAAGCAGGTAGCCTTACGCTGTGAAGCGCCGGGAACTGCTGGCCCAGATGGCGAGAATCGCTAAGGATCATGGTATTGCCTTCGACCAGGACCACCCCGTCCATGGCGGCAACCACGACAAGTTCTTCGTCGGCAGCCGCCCGGTCGTGGTACCGCGTCACAACGAGATCGTCGAATATACCGCCCGAGGGATCTTGAGAACCTTCGAGCGGATGTGCGCTGAGCAAGGCGAGGGGGAGCGCTGATGGCAGACCGAAGCTTCAAGGTCACCGCGCACCGCAACCAGGGCTGGTGGGCGCTGGAAGTCACCGGCGACGGCCTGGAGTATCCGGCCTACACCCAGGCCCGGCGGCTGGACCAGGCCGAGGACATGGTCCGCGATCTCCTCGCCCTGCACTTTGACATCAGCGCAAGTGAAGTCGGCACGCTGGAGATCATGCCCGTCCTGGACGCGGTCCTGGCCGACGAGCTGAGCCAGACCCGGCAGGCCCGCGAGCAGGCCGAGAAGCTGCGCGCCGACGCCACGGCTCAGACCCGGCTGATGGCTCAGCACCTGAGGGAGCAGGGCCTGGCCCAGCGCGACATCAGCATCCTCCTGGGTGTGTCGCACCAAGCGGTAAGCCAGCTTCTCGCCAGCTGAACCGAAAATAACCACCCCAGCCGGGCGCGCGGCAGCGGACCCCGGCCGGTGATCCCGGTGAGGGGCCTGAGCTGGGCGGCAGGGGTCAGGCTGCCTGGGCGAGAGTTACGGTGTACCCGAGTGCCTGGAGCTGCCGGACGTTTGTTGCGTGTCTTTTTTCTTTGTCGGTGCGGCTGTCGTAGTAGCCGGAGCCCAGGTCGCGGTAACTGGCGGCGCGGTCGGACAGCAGGTGCCAGATGATCACCAGGATGGAGCGGGCAACGGCGACGAGGGCCTTGAGCTTGCCGCGGCGCCGGGCGATGCGCCGGTAGCGCTCGCCGAGGAAGGTGTCGGTCTTGCCGGCTGCGGGCCTGGGACTGGATCGTGCGCGGGGACAGCTTCGCCCACGACACCAGGTGCCCGGCGGTGGGGAAGACGCCCACGTCGAGCCCTACCTCGGCGATGATCACCTGCGCGGACGAAGGGACAACTAAAGGGACGCTCACCCCGACGGCCCGGTGTACGGCATCGGGGTACCGGTACTGGTGATCCAGGTGCGCCCAGCCGACAGACGCTGTGCGTCGTGTCAGGGCCGGCGCCGCTCAGCAAGGCCGAGCAACTCGGCTGCCCTGCCATCGTGCAGCGCCCCGCGCTATTGATGTCATCATCCGACATCTGCCCAGTTTCGCGGCCTTCCCCTGGCCCGCATTAGCGAGTGCTGGCACCGGTAACGTCGACGGCAAAGCCCGGTACCAACGGCAAGGAGATTGATGTGATCAGGTCGGTGGTGCTCGATGTCGGCGAGACGCTGCTGGACGACACCCGCGAGTTCAACGCCTGGGCGGACTGGGTTGGCGTGCCCAGGCATACCCTCTCGGCCCTGATCGGCATCGTCGTCGCCCAGGGCCGCGACAACGCAGAGGCGTTCCAGTACATCCGGCCCGGCTTCGACCAGGGCGCCGAAGTGCAGCGCCGCGAAGAAGCCGGCCTCGGGGAGCAGATCGAGGAGAGCGACCTTTACCCCGACGTGCGCGCTCGCGGCGTCTGGACCGGCGTCGTCGGCAACCAGACCACTCGCGCAGCGGGACTGCTCCGCGCCCTGGATCTGCCCGTCGACTCCATCGCCACCTCCGGGGAGTGGGGCGTTGCCAAGCCCGACCCAGGATTCTTCAAGCGAGTCATCGACTTTGCCCCCGGGAACGCGGCCGAGATCGTCTACGTCGGAGACCACCGCGACTACGACGTCAAAGCCGCCCACGCCGCTGGCCTGCGACCCGTGCTGATCCGTCGCGGTCCCTGGGGACGCCTGTGGGCCGACGACCCCGTCGTGCGCGACTGTGCATCGTGGGTAGTCGATTCACTAGCCGAATTCCCGGATCTGGTCCGGCCGCCAGTCAGCTGACTGGCGGGGGAAGCTTCGTCCATTGTGCGAATTCCCGGAGCTGGCCGGTCGCCCCCGGCTGCTGAAGGAGCTCGGAGAGGATCTGCCGGACCTGCGGATGTGCCCGCGTGTGCTCAGGAGCGACGGCCCTGGCCTGGAACAAGGCCGTAACGGTCTCGTCAGCGGAGCCGAGCTGGGCACGCGCGCGGGCCAGGTCGACGTAGAAGTGCGACGGACGCTCACCCGGCAAGTCGTTGGGAGGATCCCAGTGCTGCGCGGCCCGAAGGGCGCCGTCAAGATCACCGACATCGACGGCAAGCGTGACCTCATGGATGCGGACAGATGAGGGCCCGAACGCGGTCCCGCAGTACTCCCCCTCCGGCACCAGCCGCGCGTACTCGGCTGCCTCGGCGAGATGATCACGAGCGCCGGTCAGCTGGCCAGCCTGCCCGGCCAGGACTGCTGCGCGCATGTGCAGTGCTCCGTAGGCCGCGCTGGCACCTGGGTCGGCGCCCGGCACGAGACGCTCCGCAGCTCGTTCCAGCAGCTCCCGTCCGAGGTCCGTCCGTCCGTTGGCGAAGAACAGCTGTTGACGGCCTGATTCCCTGAGCATTCCGACCGGGTGTCCGGCCATGTTCTTTCGCGATGTCTGGTTGCCCGCGGTTCCCGGCGGGCCAGGATTTAGCCGTCCCCTCCGAACGTGAGGGATCCCTCCTCGCCTCGTTTTGCGCCGATCGCGAGAAGGGATCCGAGGCGGTGTGTCGCCCGTGGCTATCGTATGGCCGTGCCAGCTGTCGGTCGATGCCTATGTGGCGGCTGAGCGACCTCGCGCGGTGCGGCACGCCGGGCGAACAGGCCGGTGGTCAGCCACCTCCGGCGGACCTCGCTAGCCGCCTTCCACGCCTTGTTCCCCTGGACCACCAGCCGCCGGCCCGGATCGGGCGCCGCTGGGTCCCGCGGTCCCGTCAGGCCACCCTGACCATCTGGGCCGGGCGCCTGGCCGACGTCAGTTATGGTCGCAGGGCTGTCGGGGTCGCCGTAGCGGAAGGCATGGCCGTGGGCGGCCGGGTCGGTGCAGTAGTGGACAGGCCGGGTCCCAGGAGCGGAAGAACGCACCCCGGCCCGGGACAGGCCGCGTGGGTCTCGCCGGTCAGCTCCTCCCCGTCATGCCGCAGGGCAGTCAGCGGATGCGCATCAGCGGGCAACTCGTAGGTGACCGCGAACCCGGCGGCTTCGAGCTCGCGGTGCAGGCGCCGGTGCTCGGCCTCCTCCGCCCGCCGCACCGGCGCCGAACGCGGCGTCGCCACCACCAAGGACCCCGCCACCAACGACATCACCCGCGGCTGGTGCCGCCTGATGGGCCTGGCACCGCTGATGCGGTCACCACGGCACTGCTGATCGTCCGCAACCAGCGGATCCTGCACGCCCGGAACGCCCGGCAGGAAGAAAACGCCCGCCGCGCCGCCAAAGGCCTGCCCCCGAAAACCCGCCGCCGCGGGCGCAAGACCATCGCAGACCTTACCGCCACGCCGCCATAACACCGCGCCCGCAGTCACCGGCTCGCCGGCAACGCCCGCGGTGAACATTGAGCCGCAACGGGCACAGCACCGCAAGACATCGTCAGCATGCCCGGAAATCACCACTACTCACAAAAAGTCACCGATAAGAAACGCGAAGAACACCGCGCGGGCGGCGGCACTCGCCGAGCCGCGACTCGTACCAGAATGTCAGACCCAAACGTGAACATGGATCCTGGTGAAAGTTGAAGACCTCGAAGTGGAGCTAAGGGGACTCGAACCCCTGACCCCCTGCTTGCAAAGCAGGTGCTCTTCCAGCTGAGCTATAGCCCCTCGGGTGACCGGATCCCGGCCACCCGCCGTCCAAGGGGTCAGTCCTGGCGCCAGTCCGGTTGGGTGGTGCCATGCAGCGCCCCTATTCTGCCCGGCATCCGTCGCGCGAGACCGTGGCTCCGGCCTGGCATGGCCGGTCTGACCCCGGCAGACAGAATATCGCGTTCCGGCGCACGCTTGCGCCGGGACCAGCCGCCGACCACCAGCCGCAGGGGCCATCACACGCTGGCGCCGGCGACCCGACGGGCCAGCCGCCGGGACCAGCGGCCTCAGCCCCGCACAGAATCCCCGTCACGCGTGCGTGCCTGACGCGCCACCGCGGCAGCCGGCGGCGCAGATGACGGTCGGCGGTACTCAGCTAAGACGATCAGATGTGTCCGGTCGGCTGGATAGACCCTGACCGGGCGGCCTGGTATCTCGATGACCAGGGCCGGTACGCCGGGCGGGATCTCCTCGAGGCTCCCGACGAAGTCCTCGGCATTAGCCGGACGTGCGCTGATCCGGGCGCCCGGGCAGACCTCAACGGTCTGTAGCTGGGGCGGATGAGCGGCGATGAACGATCCCGCACCGCTCCGCCGCACAATCAGACCTTCGGCGGAGAGCATTTTCAATGCCCCGATCGCGGTCGTTTTAGACACCCCATATGTGTCTATGATCTCCGGCTCGCTCGGAATGCGCGCCCCTGGACCTCCGAGGTGACCTGCAATGATTTGGGCGCGTATTGCTGCCGCAATCTGGGCATAACGCGGTGCGGCGCCCCGCTCCTGGCGCATGGACACAACTGTACGACGAGAGATGACGGATATGAAATCCCCGAACAGCATGCTTCCCGGCTAGCCGGGAATGCGAGGAGCTATTAACCTGGAGTCAGTCACGACATCTCACCTGACTGCTGTCGGTTCACTAGGGGGCACTCATTGTCATGACATGGTTACGATCTGGAGGCGAGACCAACTACACGCCACTGCACGCGCGCCCCACGATCCTCACCCGCGCATTGCGACTGGCGGGCGCCGGGGATAGCGGCCCGGGCCATGTACGATCCGAGGCTCCTGCGCGCAACACGGGTCAGCCCGCGTCAGAACGCGCGCATCAGCCCCGCCAAAGGCATTACCGGGAGAAAGGGCAGCAGTAGAGTATGATTCTTCCGAAGTAGCAGACCGCAGCCGAAGGCCAGGCTCACCGCGATGTCCTGCCACCGGCATTCAGCTCGCGACCACCACCATTAGCAGCCCGCAGCGGCCGACAATTAGCTCACTGTCCGCTACCGGTCGGCCGCTCTACGGCCTGAAGGCCGTACGGCGGCACCGCTCATACGTTACTCGTCCGCGGTCGTCGCCTCGGTCCAGAGGTCGAGTTCGGCGCGGTCCGCTTGGACCTTGCGCCACACGACAACGAGGCCGAGCGCCACCACGGCCAGCATGATCAGCTTCTTCACGGTGTGCTTCCTTTACCTGTTCCTCACCACGAGCCCTGGGTCCCGAGCCGTCTGAAGTCGCCGCGCTGGCTTCCGGGCACCGGTATCCGAGCCGGATCCCGAGCAAGCCTAGCAAGCCGGTCGTTCACCGACTGCGGTCCACGCGCCCGGAGTCCCATACCGGCTCGGGTGCCTCGTAGACGTCGCCCGACTCACCGAACACGACGAACCGGTCGAAGGACCGGGCGAACCACCGGTCGTGGGTGACCGCGAGCACGGTTCCCGAATACCCCTCCAGACCATCCTGCAGCGCCTCGGCGCTGGCCAGGTCCAGGTTGTCGGTCGGCTCGTCCAGCAGCAGCAGCGTCGACCCAGCCAGCTCGAGCAGGAGGATCTGCAGCCGCGCCTGCTGGCCGCCCGACAGGCTGGAGAAACGCTGCCGCGCGCACGACTGCAGCTCGTAGCGAGACAGCGCCGCCATCGCCTCGTTGATCAGCAGCGCGTGCTCGGTCATCAGGATCTCAAGCGAGCTCCTGTCGGCCAGGTCGGGCCGGGCGTGCGTCTGTGCGAAGATCCCGGGCACGACCCGGGCACCAAGCCGGCACACGCCGGTGTGCGCGACGTTGTCCCCCTCGAGCAGCCGCAGGAAGTGCGACTTGCCCGAGCCGTTCGAGCCGAGCACTGCGACCCGCTCGCCGTACCAGACCTCGAGGTCGAACGGCTTCATCAACCCGGTCAGCTCAAGGTTCTCGCAGATCACCGCGCGCTTGCCGGTGCGGCCGCCGCGGAGCCGTATGCGGACGTTCTGTTCCCGCGGCGCTTCCTCAGGCGGCCCTGCCTCCTCGAATTTACGCAGCCTCGTGACGGCCGCCTGCAGCCGCGACGCCATGCTGTCGTTGTAGCTGGCCTTCAGCCGGTACATCCGTACCAGCTCCTTGAGCTTCTCGTGCTCCTCGTCCCACCGCCGGCGCAGCTCGTCGAGCCGCTCGATCCGGTCCCGCCGCGCCTGCGCGTAGCCAGCGAAGCCCCCGCCGTGCGTCCAGACCCCGCCGTCCTCGACGGTGATGATCCGCTGCGCGCACGCGGCGAGCAGCTCGCGGTCGTGGCTGACGAGCAGGACGGTCTTCGGCGTGGCCGACAGCTGCTCCTCCAGCCACATCTTGCCAGGGACGTCCAGGTAGTTGTCCGGCTCGTCCAGCAGCAGCACCTCGTTGCCACTGCGCAACAGGGACTCGAGCACCAGCCGCTTCTGCTCGCCGCCGGACAGTGTCCGTACCTCGCGCCACTGGCAGCGGTCGAACGGGATACCGAGCGCGGCGATGGTGCAGGCGTCCCAGTGCACCTCGTAGCCATAGCCGCCCGCGTCGCCCCACTCGGCCAGAGCAGCGGCGTAACGCATCTGGGCTGGCTCGTCGTCGCGCTCCATCATCACGAGCTCGGCGGCGTTTAGCCTGGCGGCGGCGTCTCTGAGCCGCTGGGAGGCGATCGAGAGCAGCAGGTCACGCACGGTGGTCGCGTCCCTGATACCGCCGACGAATTGCCGCATGACGCCGAGACCGCCGCTGCTCGTCACCGAGCCTGCCTGCGGGGTCAGATCGCCGCCGATCAGCCGCATCAGCGTCGTCTTGCCCGCGCCGTTCGGGCCGACAAGCGCGACCGTGCTGCCCTCTCCGGCGCGGAAGGACACATCGTCGAGCAGCACGCGCCCGTCGGGAAGCGCGTGGGACAGACGCGCCACCTCAACATGGCCCACGGGACTCCCCACCTCACTGACTCTCAGCCAGCCGAGAATAACCGCGCGGCGCACCTGTGCCAACGGAGTATTCGGCGGCCCCGGGCCTCGTAGCGGTCGCTGGTCCCCGCCGCCCCTAGCGAGCGGCGCCCAGCGCCGCTAACGTCGGGCCCATGAATAGTGCTGGTATGCCGGCAATGCGCCCGATTCCGCTCAGCCGGCGGCGGCTGGACTGGATCCTGCTGGCCTTCTTCGCGCTGAACCTGTTCTTCATCACCTACATCGTCGACATCGAGCAGCTGACGCTCGCTAATCCGTTTCATTTCCAGTACCCGCTCTGGCCCCCCAGGTTCTTCGTCGACATGGTGCACTCCTACGGGTCCACGTACGACCCGCTGCTGATGGCCCGGCCGGCGTTCTGGCGGATGGGGATCTGGATCGACGTGATCTGGAACGGCCCGTTCTACGCGTTCGCGATCTACGCGATCGTCCGCGGCCGGGACCGGATCCGGGTTCCGGCGCTCGTGTGGTGCGGCAGCATGAGCGCGGTCGTGCTGATGATCTTGTCTGAGGAGTTCAACGGGATCCATCGCACGCCGCACTTCGGATTCGTGCTCGCGCTGAACCTGACCTGGCTGCTGCTGCCCCTGGCCACGCTGGCCCGGATGGCCCGCGCTCACCCGTTTACCGAGCTGACGCCGACGGCGGCGCCGGAAGCCGCGGTCCGCGTGCCCCTCGTGGTCCCGGTGACCCAGCCGTCCCCCGTGACCGCGCCGGCCCAGGCAGACCGGGCGCAGCAGTGACCAGGCGGCCGTTCGCGCAGTACTACGGTCCGTGGGCGCTGGTCGCCGGCGGCTCGGAGGGACTGGGTGCCGCGTTCGCTGACGAGATCGCCCGGCGCGGCGTGAACCTGATCCTCGTCGCCCGCCGCCCCGAGCAGCTCGAGCAGGCCGCGGCCAGGCTCCGCGCCGAGCGCGCCGTCGAGGTCATCACCGTCGCAGCCGACCTGACCGACTGCGCGGCCCTGGACCGGGTGTCATCGGCCGCCGCGGGAATCGAGGTCGGCCTTGTGGTGGCGAATGCCGCGCTCGCCCCGGCCGGGTTGTTCCTGCGCGCCACCGAGGCCGAGATCGCCGGCGCGATCGACCTTAACTGCCGGGCCAGCGCGTTGCTCGCGCACCGCTTCCTGCCCGCCATGGCCGCCCGCGGTCGCGGCGGCGTGATCTTCATGTCGTCGCTGGCCGGGATGCAGGGCGTCCCGACGCTGGCCGCCTACAGCGCCACCAAGTCGTTCCTCATCGCCCTCGGCGAGGCGCTCTGGGCGGAACTGCGCGGCTCGGGCGTCGACGTCCTGACCGTCTGTCCCGGCGCGGTCAGCACGCCGGGTTACCAGGCGGCGGCGCGGCCGGCTCCCGGCACGACAGCACCGGCAGTCGTGGCGGCAACCGCGCTCAGGTCGCTCGGGCGCGGCTTCCGCGTGGTGCCGGGCGGTCTGAACCGGGTCAGCGCGTTCGCCCTGCAGCGGCTCGCGCCCCGCCGCGCGGCAATCGCGATCTTCGGCCAGGCGTCCGCCGCCGCGCTCAGGCAGCCGTTCCCCGCGCCGACCACCGACTAGGCCATTCCGTCATGACCTCATGGCCTGTCACCATCCTCAGCGGCTGGTAGCAGGAAACGACAGATTTGTCCTTGACATTATCGTCAAATCGCATACTGCACTGTTATGATCCCCGCAAAGCCCGCGCATCCCCCGTAGAAGTCAGTGGCGGCGGGATGGCAGCAAGCGCAACGTATTCTCCTGAAGGGGGCCAAGACAGTGACCGATCCAGGATATGGACAAGCCCAACCGTACGGTGCCGCACCCGGACAGGGAGCGGCTAGCCCGGGCGGGCAGGGAGCGGCTTACCCGGGCGGGCAGGGAGCGGCTTACCCGGGGTCGGGGATGCCGTTCCCATCTCAGGGTGCTCCCGACACGAAGGGCTTCATGGCGTCACTGTTCGACACCAGCTTTAGCTCCTTCGTCACGCCCAAGGTCATCAAAGTCGTCTACATAATAATCATGGTTATCCTAGGTATCGTAACTCTGGGATATGTAATCTTCGGATTCGTAGCTTTCCATGCGCTCGGTATAATCTTCGTTCCTGTTGCCCTCCTGGTGGGCTTGGTGTACCTGGCGATAACCCGCATGGGCTTCGAGCTAGTCATGGTCATCTTCCGGATGGGTGACGACATGCACGCCCTGCGGACTAATAACCGCTAGTCAGCTAGTAGTGGCGATTCGGAAACTCCTCCATACTGTCGCGGTCTGGCGGGCCTCGCTGCACGACCGGGATCCCGCGAGCGCATGACGCTCGCGGGACCCAAATCTCTATGAACAGGTTGGCGCCGCAGCCTCAGCTCGGCCTGCTGGTCGGCGATCCAGGAATCCGTATCGATTGCAGCTGAACGGACCTGGTGGGCGCAGCCCTTTTCCCATTCGCCTCGGGCCGGGGTACCCTTTGCCGGGTCGCTGTTGGTCGGGTGCGTCAGGCAGGCACTATCGGCCGATAGGTTGGCTGCCACATCAGGCTCCTCACCTGCTGGGCTAGATCGCCCTCGAGAAAGGTCCGGGCGACGCCGTCCTGCCACGCCGCTCGCGCGACCGTCACGCCGACGGCGACCGAGGTGTCCCTGAGCTCCTCGATAAGGGGAAGCAGGGGCGCGCCGGGAGTCGACGTATCGGTCAGGCCGGCCACCGCGTGGGCGGCGGCCGCCAGCATCCCGCCGGTCACTCGCGAGGCGCGCGACGCGATCACTCCGAGGCCAATGCCAGGGAACACGAGCGCGTTGTTCGCCTGACCGATCACGTAGCGGGTGCCCGCATAGTCCACCGGCCCGAACGGGCTTCCCGTCGCGACCAGGGCCCGCCCGTCGGTCCACCTGATCAGGTCGGCGGGATCGGCCTCGGATAGTTCTGTCGGGTTGGACATCGGCAGGATCACCGGCCGGCGCACGTGCACGGCCATCTCGCGGATAACGTCCTCGGTGAAGGCATTCGATCTCGTCGACGTGCCGATCAGGATCGTGGGATGCACCCGGCTGACGACCTCGGTCAGGCCGATCCCGCCGATCTTGTCGTCGCGCTGCCAGCCGGCCACTTCGGCGGGGTCCCTCGCGAGCCGGCGCTGGGAGTCGGTAAGCCCGTTCATGTCGGACGTGATGAGGCCCGCCCGGTCCAGTGCCCAGAATCTGGCCCGTGCCTCGTCTTCAGTCAGGCCGTCGGCGAGCATCTGCGCGCGCAGCTGATCGGCGATGCCCGTCCCGGCCGTGCCGGCGCCGTAGATGACGACCCGGTGCTCGGCGAGGCTGGTGCCGGTGGCTCGGACGGCGGCCAGCACGGCCGCCAGGTTGACGGCGCCCGTGCCCTGGATGTCGTCGTTGAAGGTCAGCAGCTGGTCGCGGTAGCGATCGAGCAGCCGCCGGGCGTTGCTCAGGCCGATGTCCTCCCAGTGCAGCATCGCCTGCGGGAACAGCTTGCTGACCGCCTGGACGAAGGCGTCGAGGAACCTGTCGTACTCCTCAGCGGAGACCCGCGGATGCCGGTTGCCGATGTACAGCGGATCGTCGAGCAGGCTCTGCCGGTCGGTTCCCACATCGAGCATGACGGCCACCGACCGGTCCGGGTCGATGCCGCCGGCGGCGGTGTAGACGGCCAGCTTGCCCACCGCGATGCGCATGCCGCCGACGCCCCAGTCGCCGATGCCCAGGATGGCGCCGGCGTCCGTGGCCACGATCAGGTCGAGATCGTGGCTCTCGAGACCGGTGGCGAGCAGCGATTCCTCGATCAGGTCAGGATGGTCGACGGACAGGTAGACCCCGCGCGGCCTGCGGTACTCGTGGCTGTAGCTCTTGATCGCCTGGCTGATCGTCGGGGTATAGACGATCGGCAGCATCTCGGTGAGATGGCTGATCAGCAGCCGGTAGAAGAGCACCTCGTTCCGGTCGTGGATCTCGGTTAGCAGGACGTTCTTCGCCAGGTCGTCGGGCTGCCGCTGGTACTGGGCATAGACCCTGGCCACCTGCTGGTCGAGGGTCACGTGCGCGGGCGGCACCAGCCCGGTGATCCCCAGCTCATGCCGCTCGGGGTAACTGAAGGCAGTGCCCCTGTTCAGCCTGGGATCGGACAGTACTTGCCGGCCGCGCAGCTTCGTGTGCCACCTGCCGTCGTCATCTAGCCACAGCGTGCGCATGGGAAGATCATGGCACGACGCGCTGCCGCGTACCTGGCCGCCGACGTCGCGAGCGGGAACCTGATGATTCCGGGACGGAGTACCCCGGCGAGGTGCCGGTCGCCGCTACTCGTCCTCTTCGGCGTGCGGCCACAACGCGCGGACCGTCTCGATGGTGTCGGCTTCCTCAGCCGGCTTGTCTTCCCGGTAGCGCAGCACGCGCGCGAATCGGAGTGTCACTCCGCCCGGGTAGCGGCGGCTGGCCTGGACCCCGTCGAACGCGATCTCCGCGACGAGTTCAGGCCGGACCCGGACGACGCCGTGCTGCTGCCAGTTTGCGGCTCCCTCGGCGCGGGCCGGGCGCGGCGGCTGGCCCGTTTCGCGTGGCGGGTCGGCGAGCGAGAGCAGATGCTCGGTCTGCCATCTGAGCATGGCGTCGGTGAGACCCTTGAACGTCTTGCCGAGCATGACGAATCCGCCGGCTTCCGGATCGCGGGCACCGAGATGGAGGTTGGACAGCCAGCCGGTGCGGCGGCCGTGCCCCCACTCGGCCGCCAGGATGACCAGGTCGAGGGTCGTGCGGGGCTTGACCTTGATCCAGTCACTGCCCCGGCGGCCAGCCCCGTACGGCGTGTCGATGGCCTTGACGACCACTCCCTCGTGCCATCGCGCGATCGCGTCGCTGAAGAATTCGGCCGCCTGCGCCGGGTCCGAGGTGACCAGATGCGGGATGAGCGTGCCGGTCGGCGCGATGGCGGTCAGCCGCTCGAACCGCTCGCTGGCGGGCTGGTCGATCAGGTCGTGGCCGTCCAGGTGCAGCAGGTCGAACAGGAAGGCGGTGAGCGGCACCGACGCGCGCGGCGCGCCCCGCGCAGCGCCGGACGGAGCCGCGGACTGACTCGCGACCCGCGCCGAGGTGACCTGGAAGGCGTGCGGCCGGCCGTCCTGGCGCAGCGCCACGGCCTCGCCGTCGATCACCGCGGAGCTGACGTCCAGCGCCAGTGCCATCGTGACGATCTCGGGTACCCGGTCGGTGATGTCATCGAGTGTCCTGGTGAACACTCTGACCCGCTGGCCGTCGCGGTGGATCTGGATCCTGATCCCGTCGATCTTCCATTCCAGCGCGGCGGGTGAGATCCGGCCCAGGGCCGCCTCCAGGCTGGGAGCCGAGGCCGCGAGCATCGGTCGCACCGGCTGGCCGACCCGCAGGGTAAAGTCCCTCAGCGCGGCGATGACATCCGTGCGGCTGCCCCGGCCGGTCCCGTCACCGCCGGTCCCGTCACCGCTGGCTGCCCCGTCTCCGGCCGTCCCGCCCCGGCCAGCCGCCCCCGCCGCTCCGGCTGCCGCGGCCAGTGCGGCCTGTGCGACTTCAGGCAGCGATCCGCGCAGCTGATGCGCCCGGCGGACTTCGGCTGCCGGAGCGCCAGCGGCCTTGGCCACGGCGTCGGTCATGACCCCCTCGAGGGCTCCCTGCCGCAGGTCACCAGCGAGTAGCCGGAAGAGGAACTGCCGCTCGCTCTCGGTCGCGCGGCCGACCAGGCTGGCGAGCAGTTCCCTGCGCCCGCCCTGCGACCCTGGGCCCGCCAGGGTACCGATCTCCTCGAACGCGGCGTCCGTCTCGGTCAGGGTGAGGGATGCTTCGGCGACCGGCGCGGTGTGGGCGCCTTCGACAGCGACCGCCTCGGCCAGCGCCGCCTCGACCGATGCGGTCTCGGCCAGCTCGTTCTCAGCGAGGGCGTGATCGGTCAGGGCCTCGGCCGGCGCCGTAGCCGCCCGCCCGGCGCCGGCGGACCGCTGCCCGGCCGCCGCCGACTCCGGCAGGCCGACCAGGGCGGCGTACCCCACGCCTATCTGACGCTGGGTCAGGTCACCGGACAGGAAGGCGACCGCGATCGGGATCTCGTCGACCGGAACCCGGACCAGCAGGCTGGCGATCGCGTCGATCTTCGCGCGACGGCCCGGCGTGCGGGCCACCGCGGCCGACGTGGATACGACCTCGGAGAGGAGCACAGGCCCGATTCTGCCCGATGCCGCCGACACCCTGCCGGTCCCGTCGCCCCCTGTCCCACCGCGTTCCATGATCACGGATGCCTGTCAGTCGTTTACGACTGCCCTGAGAATCACCCGTGATCGTGGAGGCAGACCAAATGCCCGGCCAGCCCGGCGGAGCTCGGTCCGCCGTGACGCCGGGCATACGGCCCGATGAAGATCGTCAGCGAGTTCGGGAGAGCCCGTTGACCTCAGCTTCTCGTCGCGCCTCCTCGGCGCTCGGGTTGAGCACGGCTGACTGCTGGTCGGCGGCGCCCCTGTCCGGCGGCCTCGGCGGCATGGGCGGCGGCATGGCACGCTGCCTGCTGCGCATCGCCATGGCGGCGGCGGCTGCCGCGCCTGCGGCGAGCAGCGCCGTTCCGGCGAGAACCTTCGGGAAGCGGCGTGACCGCGGCTTCGGCGGGTCGAGCTTCCGCGCGGCCATGGCGAACATGGCCGAGACTCTGGGAGCGACGGTTTCCTGTACCGAGACGCTACCGCGAACGGCCCTGACGGCCATCCACGCGCGAACCCGGCCGACTCTGGGCCTGGCCCAGGTGGCCGCGCTGCCGGCACCCTTCCTAGCCGTCATCGCCGCGCTCTTGGTCATCGGACGGGCCTGGTCGGCCAGCTTCGACGCCTGCATGGCGATCTTCCTGGCGCGCCACTGCATGTCGGCCGCCGGCATGGCGGCCTGTTTCCTGGACGTAACAGACACTGTTGTCCTCCCCCGTAGTAATCCCCATCGAGAAGTTCCCCGCTCAGGCGCCGTCAATCGCGGCGTGCCGCGTTCATGACCCAAGGTCGCGCATATGCCGGCCGGGGCCGTCCGTGCCCGGGCACTCGCCGGGGCGTGGCAGGATTTCGGTATGACCAATGACCTCACAGCGACGCTGCGGACCAACCGCGGGACGGTCGTCGTCAAGCTCTTCCCTGACCAGGCACCTAAGACGGTGCGGAACTTCGTCGAACTGGCGGCGGGTGGACGGGAGTGGACCGACCCGGCTACCCGCCGGGCCGGCACAGCGAAGCTCTACGACGGAACCATCTTTCACCGGGTGATACCGGACTTCATGATCCAGGGCGGGGATCCGCTCGGCACGGGTACCGGCGGCCCTGGTTACAAGTTCGGTGACGAGATCCACCCGGATCTGACCTTCAGCCGACCCTACCTGCTCGCGATGGCGAACGCCGGCCCCGGCACGAACGGCTCACAGTTCTTCATCACAACGGCGCCGACGCCGTGGCTCACCGGCAAGCACACGATCTTCGGTGAGGTCGTCTCGGGCAGCGAGGTCGTCGACGCCATCAGCAAGGTGCAGACCGGCAGGAACGACCGACCGGTTGACGACGTGGTACTTGAGTCAGTAGTGATCGAGCGCGACGGCGGCCCGGCGGAGTCTGGCCGCTAGAGCCATGGCCGTCCCCCCAGGCCCTAGCTCAGAGCCCGGTGTGTCCTCGGCAGCCCCGACCTGCTTTAGGCACCCGGATCGCGAGACCTATGTCTCGTGTGTCAGGTGCGGTCGTCCGGCCTGCCCGGATTGCCTGAGATCGGCGGCCGTCGGCCAGCAGTGCGTCGAGTGCGTCAGGGGCGCGAACCAGGACTCCAGGCAGGCGACGGGCCAGTTCGGCGGCCGAGTGTCGACGGGCAGGCCCGTCGTGACGTACACGCTCGTGGCGCTCTGCGTTCTCGTCTATATCGCCGAGCTCGTCTATGGCAAGACGGTCAACTACGGCGAGATGATCGGCGGGGCCTTTGACCCGGTGCTGCGGGAGACGGTCGGCGTCGCGGTCGGCGACTGGTACCGGCTGCTCAGCAGCGCCTTCCTGCACGAGCCGCCGAGCGGCGGGTTCGGGCTGACGCACATCCTGTTCAACATGTGGGCGCTGATCGTCGTGGGACCGGCCCTCGAGCGGATCCTGGGCCGGGTCCGGTTCATCGCCGTCTACCTGGTCAGCGCCCTGGCCGGATCGGTGTTCTTCTATTTGCTGGCGCCCGCCAACGAGCCGGCCCTCGGTGCCTCCGGCGCGATCTTCGGTTTGTTCGGCGCCTGGTTCGTGCTGTCCAGGCGGCTCAGGCTGGACGCGAGGATGATCGTCGGCCTGATCGCCATCAACCTGCTGATCAGCTTCACCGTCTCAGGGATCGCGTGGCAGGACCACGTGGGCGGGCTGATCGCCGGCGCCGCCCTGACCGCCGCGTATGCCTACGCGCCCAGGGCGAACCGGGCGCTGATCCAGGTCGGGGCGACTGTGCTCCTGATCGCGCTAATCGTCGTCGGGATCATCATCAAGGACCAGCAAATCGCCCATACAGTCATATTCAGGCTCTGAAATAAAGCTGCCGCCGTGATCACGGAAGCCTGCCG
>DATKQH010000114.1:0-3161 GCA_035532775.1 Streptosporangiaceae bacterium | reverse complement strand
ACCCGCTTCCGCGTGCCGTCCGGCTGCCTCTCGGCCCGGTACCACCGGTCATAGATCGCCATGGCTCAGCCTGCCTTCCCGCGCTGTCCCTGTGGCAGATGCCCCCGTCGCCGGGCCTCGCGTATCCAGCTACGCGCCGTGGCCACGGGAACGGCGGCCTCCCTGGCGATCTCGACGGCCGGCGCACGCGTATGCATCGCATATTCCCGGTACGCCTTAGCCACCCTGGCGGAGAATCCATCGGGATCGGTGCCATCCGGGCGCGTCAGCGGGTCACGGCCGGCGCGTTCGACGAGCGGCGACAGCTCACCGGGGGCACCTTCGGCCCAGGCGCGAAGCTCGGCCAGGGAAGGCTCACCTGCTGCCGGCTCCTCGTGGACCGGAGGACCAAGGGCGCTGTACTTGAGCCAGGTCACAATATCGAACAGGGCAGCTCCAACTCCGGACATCAGGTTCGCCGCGAGCAGCAGGTAACTGACTGGTATGCCCTGAAGCGTCGTTGCCGTGATCTCCGGGCCGTGGATATACACCGCGTCGACCACGACGCGGCCTTCGGCATCACGCAGCCGCATGTGGGTTCCTCCGCCTGGGGGAGCGGCGATGGATACCCACGCGGCCCGGGGTTCTTCGCTGGCTAGCTCGGTCACATGCTGATCGTAGCTTGACTACCTAAGTACGTCAATCCCCATGCATGCACTCACTGAGTTGACGGCATCCGTGTTTCCCTGCTAGACAGTTGCCCAACTCAGTGACTTAGTGAGCCTGGTCACCAGCTTGGGAGGGGAATAGCAGATGCCACGGTCAGACACGACCCGGGCCAGCGCCATGAGGCCGCAGGCCCTAGCTGCACCGGGCGAAGTCGCGGAAGTGCTCGGGGTAGCCCGGCACACCCTCGACAAATGGCGCAGCGAGGGACGCGGGCCGGCCTACGTCAAGGTCGGCGCCAATGTCGGTTACCGATGGGCGGCAGTGAGCGACTGGATAGCCCAGCGCGAGGTTAAGACCGCAGGGGCACCCTGACATGGCCCGCGTCCGTGATCTCTGGCTTGACTCCACAGGCCAGATGACGCTCAGGCATCCCGACCGAGGCGGCAACGCCCGCTCCTGCCGATGGCTGGCCATCTGGCTCGGGGCGGACGGCCGGGAGTGCACGAAGGTTTTCCGTCGGCGCACCGATGCTGAGCAGCTCCTCACCATGAAGAACAAGCTCCGGATCCGCTCTGAACTGCTCGCCTCGGACGGCGACGGCATCGACCCGGCCGGATTCTACGTCTACCTGCTCTGGCAGGTCCAGGACGATACAACCCCGGTCTATGTCGGCCAGTCCGGCAACATCCTTGCCCGGCTGGGCACCCACCTGGGCAACACGGAGAAGCGCGCCGGAATCGGCTGGGTAACCCTGATCCGCTGCACGTCGGAACGGGCCATGATGCGCCGCGAAGCCGACCTGATCCGGAAGTACCGGCCTGCGTGGAACAAGCACATTCCGGCCGACCCGGAGGCGGTCTGAATGCCCGGTAACGCACTGCGGGCGGGCCCAGTGAAGGGACCCGCCCGCATCGCCGCCGCTCAGCTACCCGCCAAGGAAACAGAACGCGATTCTGAGCCCAGGGTAACAGGCGCGGATGCGGCGCTCCGCCGTGCGGCGTACCAGTCCGCGGGGCGCGGCTGGCACGTGTTCCCCACCGCGCCGGGGCGCAAGACTCCCCGGCGCGGGCTGCCCTGGCCGGCGGCGGCATGCGCCGACCTCACGCGGCTCGCGGCGGCCAGCTGGCGGCCCGGCGAGGGGTACGCCGTCGCGACCAAGCCGAGCGGCCTGGTCGTCCTCGACCTCGACCGGCGCAAGCCCGGCTACGTCCTGCCGCCCGCGTGGCAGGACGTCCCCGGCATCACTGACGGCGCCGACGTCCTCGCCGAGCTGTGCGAGCGGGCCGGGCAGCCGTGGCCCGCCACCTACTGGGTGCGCACCCCGACCGGCGGTAGCCATCTGTACTACCGCGCTATCCCTGGCCGGCCGGTCGGGAACAGCCAGGGGCGGCTAGGCCCGATGATCGACGTCCGGGGCGGCGGCGACAGCGACGGCGGGTATGTCGTCGGCCCGGGCACCGTGATTGACGAGCGCGCCTATCCCGGCGATCCGGTGGCGGCCGGGCTGGTGCGCGGCGGCCGGGCATACGAGGTCATCCACGACCAGGCGGCCGAGCTGCTGCCCGCGTGGATCGCCGACCTGCTCGACCCGGCCGCGCAGGAGCCAGACGACTGCCAGCGGCCCGGTAGCGCGCGGATGCCGGCAGAGCTGGCACCAGACGCATACCAGCGGATGCGCGGCGTCCTCAACCGGCTGGCCGGCGCACGGCCCGGCGAGGGCCGCAACGCGCTGCTGCACTGGTCCGCGTGCCGGTTCGCCGAGCTGGTCGAGCGCGGCGAGATCGACGCGGCCACCGCTATGGCAGTCCTGTACGACGCGGCAGAGGCGAACGGGCACGTCGCCAAGCACGGCGAGCGGGCCACCAGGGCCACCATCACGTCCGGCATGAGGAGAGCAGCAGCATGAGCCGGGGCGACGAACTCCTGTCCAAGCACGGCATCACCCCGCCAGATGTGGATACTCCCGACGACACGTCAGGCGGCCAGGAGACCGCGACTCTGCCCGCCGCGCCCGAGTTCCCCCACGACAAGGCGAGCGGGCCGCTGCGCGAAATCATGGACTGGGCACTAGACGATGGCCTCCCGGTCAGCATGGTTGCCGCATCGGCCGAGGTATCGGTAGCCAGCGCGGCGGCCGGGCGCATCGGTCCGGACGGCAGCTCACGGGATCTCGGCGCACGACTCAGGATCACCGCCACGCGCATCATCCGGTCCGTCCTGTGGGAGGCGCTGATCGCTGTCTCAGGAGCAGGCAAGAACCCCTCTATCAACGCCGGCCTAGTGCCGCAGACTCGTTATTACGACACGCTGATGGAGAACTGGGAGGCGCTCTGCCAGCTGGTCACCGACCCCAACGGCGTGATGCCGCCGCGGCCCCAGGCGCTGATGCAGTCGAGCGTCGGAATCGAGCCCATGGCGCGCTGGCTAGCCAAGACGGGCGGCGCAGGGGTGGTGCGCAACGGCGAGCTGGCATCGTTCCTGCGCGGCCTCGGCCAGTACAAGGCCGGCGGCGG
>DATKQH010000113.1:0-29656 GCA_035532775.1 Streptosporangiaceae bacterium | reverse complement strand
CGGCGGCCGATCCGGTCCCAGACCACCGGGCTGGCCAGCAGCCCAGCGGCTAGCACCGCGCACGGAGCGGCGACTGGCAGCAGGTACTGGAAGCCTTTCACCGGCCAGAGCTGGAAGAACATGAGGGGCACGATGATCCAGCAGACGAGCAGCGACTCCCGCCATGACCACCGGTGAGCCACCACCATCATGGTCAGCATCCCCGCCCCGCAGACCATCACGGGGATGCCGATCGCAGGGGGAACCACCGCCGAGTAGAAGGTCCAGACGTGGTTCGGGGGCCGGAACAGCTGCCAGGTCAGGAAGTGCTTGCCGGACGTGGACCCGCCAGCCACCGCGAGCGAGATCGGATAGGGAAGAGCCACCGCCGCGAAGCAGCAGAAGAAGATCGCGATCTCCTTGAGCCTGACCCGGACGCTGGGAGTCACCGCGAGGAAGGCGTAGGCGGCCGGAAGCAGCACAATGGCCGTCTCCTTGGAGATGAACGCCAGGCCAAGGCTGGCGCCCCCGGCATAGAGCAGCCACCTGCGGCTCTCCGCCGCGAACCTGGCCATGAAGTACAGGCCGAGCACCGAGAAGAACGCCATCGGCCCGTCCAGCAGCGCCTGCCTGTTGACCACGACCAGGTAGGGCATCACCGCGAGCAGGAGAGCCGTGATCACTCCGGCCCTACGGCCGTAGAACCGGGCACCGGCTGCGTAGCCGACCGCCACCGTGGCCAGGCCGAACGCCACCGCGAGCAGGCGCGGACTCAGGTCGCTCACCCGGATCCGGTACATCAGCGAGGTAGCGAGCTGGAACAGCAGCGGGTGCGCGCGGAAGACCGGGAACAGCTTGCTGAGCTGCGGTGCTCCCGCGATCGCCGCGCCCTGTCCCGCGTAGACCGCCTCGTCGCTGTTGAATCCGAGCGCGTTGATGTGCCACAGCCGCAGGGCCACGGCAGGAGCCCCGACAGCCGCGGTGGCGAGGGCCGCGATCATCGCCGACTTCAGCGCGCTGGCCCGTCGCGGTGCCGCGCCCGGGACAAGCTCCGCCCGGCGGAGCGGGACGTCAGGAGGCGCCGGATCCGCTAGGACGGTACCGGGCAGCTGCCCCTGGCTGCCACGTTCCGCGAGCGCGACGCTCAGGTGCGATCGGCCGTTACTCGAGATGTCCGGTTCGCCGCTGTCAGCTCGGGCTGCCGCGTTCACCGGGGCCAGCAGCGGGACCAGCGCGCCGGGAAGATGGCCGGCGGCCAGACTGCCGGCCGGCTCCAGCAGCCGCGGGATATCGTCTGCCCAGCTGAACGTGTCAGAGGCCAGGGTTCGAGTGCGGATGTGGCTCAGGAAACTGGCCAGAATCCCGCGCTCCGCGGTGCGAAGCTCCTGGTAGTCCATTCCGCCGATCGTGATGGCCGGGGCGAGGTGACGGAACGGAGGGAATCCATAGGCATCGTCCGTGTTGGCGATCAGCTGATCCAGGGCGGACTGATGGTCCAGGTCGGCGAGGCGCGGCTGGCCGCGCTCGATGATGAACAGCTCGCTGACCTTGGTGCTCGGGGTCATCCGGCAGGGGACCAGGCGGTCGACGGTGTACTTGGGCGGAGGGATGATCATCTGGGTGATCGCGTTGATGCCCATGATCGGCAGGTTGAAGCGGCTGAGGGCCATGCCGATCGAGCGGCCGCCCTTCGAGTGCAGCCGGCTCTGGATCTGCAGCCGCCGCCACTCTGACCGCGTCAGGTCGTCGGCGTTGACGGCGCGCAGGGTGTGGGCGCTGATCGTCAGCGGCTTCGGGAAGCACGATGCCTGTCCGTCGGCGTTAATCACTGTCATGTCGTCGGACAGGAACATGCAGCCGTGCTCGCGCACGAGCCGGAGGACCGTGCCGGTCTTGCCGGTATCGGTGAGCGCGGAGAGCATGATGCCGGTGCCATCGAACTCGACGCACGCGGAATGCAGGAGCATGTGGCCGCGGGAGACCATGACGAACCGCAGCAGCGGCTCGATGATGTTGGTGTAGACCACATGCGAGGACCGGGCGAGCAGCGGCCCGACCTCGACGTCGATCCGGTCATCGCCGAGGCGAGCGCGGAAGTTAGCGCCGATCCGGCCCAGGTGCTCCTCGTAGCGGATCGCCGCGAGGCCGGTGTGCTCGATCATCGCCGCCCGCCGCCGCGGCGACCTGCCGCCCACGTCGCCGACGCGGATGGTCATATCGAGGTCGTCGTTGGCGACCTGCTGGGCGCGGAAGTACTCCAGCTCGGGCAGCAGGATCTGCGACCCGATGGTCACCACGCCGCCGATGTCGTACCGGTAGCTCAAATACCGGGAGCGCTTGCGGTTCAATGCCGTCCCTGCAGCGCCCGCCAGGGATTCAGCGGGGGCGTCTATGTCCACCAGCACCCGGACCGGATCGCGGCTCTCCTGCCCCGCCGAGCGGAAGATTGCCCGGTCGCTCAGCACGAACCGGAGCACGAAGAGCACCGTCAGCGTGGCGGCATTGGCGACCAGCACCCCGATCCCGCTCCTGATCAGCACCTCGACGACTGGCAGCCGGGCGAGCAGCAGCAGGTTGTTCATGATGAAGAAGCGGACGGCTCGGCCGAACCGCGAGCCATGCGCCTTGCGGCGGTAGATCAGCGAGTCGACGAGCAGGAAATTCCAGGTCGTGGAGGCCTGGGTGGCGAGCGCGACACCGAGTAGGTGGTTCCAGCCGAGGTAGCTGTAGACGAACAACAGCGCCGCGGTATTGACTGCCAGCCCGCTCGCACCTACCAGGCCGAAAGCTATGAATCTGGCCAGCTCGCGGATCCGCTCGGCGCGGGTCCTTGGCCCTTCACGAAGCTGGGTCGCCAGGCGCGCGGTGCGCAACCTGACCACGTGCCGCAGGAAGGTCAGCCCCTGCCGGAACGACGCCTTGGACTCCCCGGCATGGCGCGGCCCGAAGGAGTAGGCAACCTCGGCGAGCCTGGTCACCGGGTTCCTGACCATGATCTCGAGCAAGATCTTGAAGCCGGTAGGCCGTAGCCGGTCGAGGTTCACCGCGGCCCTGCGGAAGGCGAAGAGCCCGCTCAGCGGGTCGCTGGCCATCGTCAGTCGCCGGGGGAACGCGGCCTTGAGCAGTGTCGTGGCCCAGGACGAGACCAGCGCGCGCCGGCTTGTCTCCAGGCCGTCAGCGGAGGCGCCGTTGCCGGCGTACCGCGTGCCGATCACCAGGTCGCAGTCGTAGCGCATCGCTGTGCGCGCGACGACGGCAGCAGTCTCCGGTGGATGCTGCAAGTCGGCATCCATCACCAGCACCCAGGTACCGCGCGCGCACCGCGCTCCAGCGACGACCGCACCGCTGAGACCTCCCTTGCGGGCGGAGGCCGGACGCTGGAGCAGCCTGACCTGAACCGGGCACGAGGGTGCGTGCGCTCTGAGCGCCTCCGGCGTCGCGTCATCACTGTCATCCACGAAGATGATCTCGGCGCTCTGGCCGGAGAGAGCCTCTCCCAGCCGGTCGAGCAACGGCTCGACGTTGCGCTCCTCATTGCGAGTCGGGATGACCACGCTCAGCCGTGGCTCGCCGGCCGGGCCGCCGTTGAGGTCTACCGGTCTCAGCGGGAGGCCGGCGCCACCTCCCTCATCACCGCCTGACGCTTCATGACCCTTGCCATTCTCTGCAGGGGCAGAAAAGAGCATAAAAATACCCCCCAATGCCACCGACCGGTGGACGGTTCCTCTAAAAGCTTCTGTGCCGTATGCCTATGTCGCCGGGTTGAATCCCGGTCGTCCCTCACCGCCTACCGCACAGCCTTAACTGGGCGAAACTGCCCTGGCATCACATATAGTGAATTAAGGCCTCCTGCCATGCGAGATAGTCATCAGGACTGCTTTGACACAAGCCATTACGGTAGACCGACTTGCCGGTGTTGGCAATAGCCAATGTTAACCTTCTGTTAAGGGTATATTAACCTTTAATGTCCTTTCTGTTCGCGAACCTCATGGGCGAGTTACGACCACTCTGAGACCTGACAGCGACTAAAGATGGTATACGCGTTATACCGCTTATCTTGGTTGTAACTTCGCAGACAGTAAACTTCGGCGCGAGCGCTCGCAGCCGCGCGCAGCGTCGATCCAGCTCTGCAACCGGGCCGTCGTCCGCCCACTCACGACGGCGAGCACCGCCTGCCTCGCAGCCCATCTCAGGACGCCGCCCACCGTCTGCTTGCCGCCCCGCATCCCCTGGCTGCCGCTCCGCTGACCTAGACTCCTGGCAGTCGAGAAGGAGCCCATTTCGTGCGCAAGGTCCTCATCGCCAACCGGGGCGAGATCGCTATCCGAGTCGCGCGCGCCTGCCGCGACGCGGGGCTCGCCAGCGTCGCCGTCTACGGCCAGCCCGATCTGGATGCACTGCACGTCCGCGCAGCGGACGAGGCCTACGCGCTCGGCGGAGTGTCAGCCGGGGAAAGCTATCTGGATGTCGCGAAGATCCTCAAGGCGGCGGCGGCGTCAGGCGCGGACGCCGTGCACCCCGGATACGGCTTCCTGGCGGAGAACGCGCACTTCGCGCGCGAGGTGATTGCCGCCGGGCTGACCTGGATCGGGCCGCCACCCGCTGCGATCGAGGCACTCGGCGACAAGACCGCCGCGCGGGTCATCGCCCGCAGCGTGGGAGCGCCGCTGGCGCCGGGTACCCAGGGCCCTGTCTCCGGCCCGGCCGAGGCCGCCAGGTTCGCCGACGAGCACGGCCTTCCCATCGCGATCAAGGCCGCCTACGGCGGCGGCGGGCGCGGGCTCAAAGTCGCGCGCACGCACGACGAGATCGAGGCGCAGTTCGAGTCCGCTGTCCGCGAGGCTGTCGCCGCCTTCGGCAGGGGCGAGTGCTTCGTCGAGCGCTACCTGGATCGGCCGAGGCACGTCGAGACCCAGTGCCTGGCCGACAGCCACGGGAACATCGTCGTCGTCTCCACCAGGGATTGCTCCCTGCAGCGCCGCCACCAGAAACTGGTCGAGGAGGCACCGGCGCCGTTCCTGACCGGCGAGCAGGAGACCGTCCTGCGCGAGTCGTCCAAGGCGATACTGCGGGAGGCCGCCTATGTCGGCGCGGGCACCTGCGAGTTCCTGATCGGCCAGGACGGCACGGTCTCGTTCCTCGAGGTCAACACCAGGCTGCAGGTGGAGCACCCGGTGACCGAGGAAGTCAGCGGGATAGACCTGGTCCTGGAGATGTTCAAGATCGCGGATGGCCAGGCACTGTCGTTCGGCGACCCTGACCTGCGCGGGCACTCGATCGAGTTCCGGATCAACGCGGAGGACCCCGGGCGCAACTTCCTGCCCGCGCCGGGAACGCTCACGGCATGGAACCCGCCGTCCGGGCCTGGCGTGCGGCTCGACGCCGGCTACGCCGCGGGAATGACCGTTCCGCAGATGTTCGACTCGCTCATCGCCAAGCTGATTGTGACCGGCGCCGGCCGGCCGCAGGCGCTGGCGCGTGCCCGGCGAGCCCTGGCCGAGTTCGAGATCGGCGGCATGCCGACCGTGCTGCCGTTCCACCGTGCGCTGCTCGATGATCCGGCGTTCACCAGCGCCCCGTTCGCCGTGCACACCAGGTGGATCGAGACCGAGTTCAGCGGCAAGCTGCCGCCGTACGCCGGCGACGACGAATCAGGGCTGGCGGGCGCGATAGGCGGGGCGGGCGCGGGCGACGATCCTGCGGCCGGGCGTGAGCGGATCGTGGTCGAGGTCGGCGGCAAGCGCCTGGAGGTCATCGTGCCGGCCCGTCTCGGCCTGAGCGGCGGCGCCTCGGGCGTGGCTGGGCCAGGCGGTTCGGGACCAGGCGGAGCCGGGCCCGGCGGACCCGGGCGTGGCGCGGGCGGCCGACCGGGCCGTAAGTCCGGCCGCGGCCGCGGTACCAGTGGCCGTGGTGCCGGCAATGGCGACGTGCTCGTCAGCCCGATGCAGGGCACGATCGTCAAGATCGTTGCCGCGGACGGCCAGCGGGTGGCAGCGGGCGACACGGTGGTGGTACTCGAGGCGATGAAGATGGAGCAGCCGCTGACCGCGCACAAGGACGGTACCGTGTCCGACCTGGGTGTCGAGGTGGGCCAGACGGTCTCTGCAGGCCACGTCATCTGCCGCCTGGCGGACTGACGAATGGCACGGCTGGCAGGCGATCCGGGACCGGGGCGCTGGCTGCTGTTCGCGCTCGGATTCCGGCTGCCCGAGGATAACCGCGACTGGGTCAGGCACGAACTGACCGACGCGGGCTGGCGGACCAGGACCGTGATCAGGCATCTCGCGGTCATCGTGCCGGTCTGCATCATCGTCGCGGTGGTGCTGCTGACCTTGGTGCCGGCCCCCGCCTGGCTCGCGGCGATGATGGTCGGGCTGATCCTGGCCGGCAGCATCTTCAGCGTGGCCGCGTATGCCGACGACATCAGGGCGTCGCGGCTGCGCCAGCACGACCTCGATGTCCCCGACGACCCCGACCTCGGCCACCCCGCGCACTGAACCGGGCATTAGCTCCGCCAGCCCGTCAGCCATGCCAGCCCGTCAGCCATGTGCGGCCTCAGCGGCGCAGGCCGGGCCGGATCGGGGCCCAGCGGCGCAGGGTCGGCCCCGGGCCGGGAACTAAGCCGGGCGCGGAACCAGCTCGCCGCAGCGGAGGACCAGCCCCCGCAGCGGCGGAACTGCGGCGGGCCACGCGGTCACAGCGTCTCGGCGGGCTGCATGAGCTGGCGCGCGGCCTCGGTGAGGCTGCCGGACAGCGACGGGTAAACGGCGAAGGTGTGCGCGATCTCGTCGACGGTCAGCTGCTGCTCCACGGCCAGCGAGACGCCGAGTATCAGCTCGCTGGCCCGCGGCGCGACGATCACGCCGCCCAGCACGATGCCGGTGTTCCGCCTGGTAAACAGCTTGACGAAGCCATCACTGAAGCCGTCCATCTTGGCCCGCGCGTTGGTGGCGAGCGGCAGCTTCACCACCCGCGCGCCGACCACGCCGGTGTCCACGTCCTGCTGGCTGACGCCGACCGTCGCAATCTCCGGCTCGGTGAAGATCGTCGCGGCGACGTGCCCGATGCGCAACGGCTGGACCGCCTCGCCGAGCGCGTGCCACATCGCGATCCGGCCCTGCATAGCCGCCACTGAGGCCAGCATCCAGACGCCAGTGCAATCGCCCGCGGCGTAGACACCAGGTACGGACGTCCTGGACACCCGGTCGACGGTGATGAACCCGCGGTCATCGACCTTCACCCCGGATTCCGCGAGCCCGATCCCCTGAGTCGATGGCACGACGCCGACCGTGAGCAGGCAGTGCGATCCGCGCACTGTCCTGCCGTCCTCGAGAGTGACCTCCACCCCGTCGGCTGTCCGGTGAGCGGAAGCGGCTCGCGACCGCCCGAGTACCGACATCCCGCGACGGCGGAACACGTCCTCGACCACGACCGCCGCGTCGGTGTCCTCGTTGGGCAGCACGTGATGCCGGGACGAGACCAGCGTGACCTGCGATCCGAGGGCCTGGTAGGCGCTCGCGAATTCGGCGCCGGTCACTCCAGAGCCGACGACGATCAGCTCGCTGGGGAGCTCGCCGAGGTCGTAGAGCTGCCGGCAGGTCAGCAGCCGCTCTCCGTCGGGAACCGCGCCGGGCAGGACCCTGGGCGCCCCGCCGGTCGCGATCAGCACGGTGTCGGCTCTGAGTTCCCGGTCGCCGGCCGCGACCACGCCAGGGCGGGCCAGGCGGCCGCAGCCGCTGATCACCTGGACGCCTTGGGCGTCCAGTCTCGTCGCGACGTCGGCCGACTGGGCGTGCGCGAGATTTCTGATCCGCGTGTTGATCAGCGGCGCATCGGCCTGAGCGTACGTGTGGCCGCGGGCGACCGGATCGTGGTCGAACCGGATGCCCAGATCCGGCGAGCCTTCCATGGCCGCCATCAGGCTGGCTGTGGCGATGAGCGTTTTGGACGGAACGCAGTCCGTCAGCACGCACGACCCGCCGAGTCCGCTCTCTTCGACGACTGTCACGTCGGCGCCGAGCTGCGCCGCGACGAGGGCCGCCTCGTATCCGCCCGGTCCCCCGCCGATGATCACTACGTGCGTATGCGGCTGGCTCACGGTGCTTCATTCTGTCGCATCGGCGCTGACGGCCCGGCATCAGCCTCGATCCGACCGGACCAGCCGGACCAGCCGGGCCAACCTTCCCACCCGCACCCCAGTGGCCTCGTACGCTAATGAACCGTGGCGTTGTACGCGGCTTACGGCAGCAACATGGATCCGGCGCAGATGGCCGAGCGCTGCCCGCATTCACCCCGGGCCGGGACCGGCTGGCTCGATGGCTGGCGTCTGACCTTCGGTGGTGAGGACATCGGCTGGGAAGGCGCGCTCGCGACGGTCGTCGAGGATGCCGAGGATCCCGACGCCCGGGTCTTCGTGGTGCTCTACGAGCTGTCGGAGGGCGACGAGCAGTCGCTCGATCGCTGGGACGGCGCCACGCTCGGCTACTACAGCAAGCTGCGAGTCAGGGTCGGGACCAGGGACGGGGATGTCCTGGCGTGGCTGTACGTGCTGAACGACTACGAGGGCGGCCTGCCATCGGCCCGCTACCTGGGAATCGTGTCCGACGCCGCCGAGGCCGCCGGCGCCCCCGACGACTATGTCGGCTGGCTGCGCACCCGGCCGTGCACCTCGCTGGGAAGCTAGCCGGCCCGACAAGCGCCGCTCTCCGGCAAGCACTGCTATCCGACGAGAACTGCTATCCGACGAGCATGGAGATCGCGAACGCGATCCCCGGTACCAGGATCGCGGCCAGCGCCGACCAGGCCCACGTGGCGGTCACCACACTGCCCGTCGCGGCACTGCCTGTCGCGGCACTGCCCGTCGCGGCACTGCCTGTCCCGACACCGCCTGTCCCGACACTGGCCGTCCCGGCGTGACCACCCTCTGCCGCCGCGGCCGCGCTGGCCGGGCCCGATCCGTTCAGGCTGATCTCGCCCGGGCTCTCATCCTGGCCGAGCCTGGCTCTGGCACCCTCGTTCAGCTGGGCCATCTCCCTGGCCATGACCTCGGTCGGGCTCATCTTGACCAGCTCTTTCGCCTGCCCAGGCAACTGGCCGTAGCTCGCCGGACGGCTCCGCTTGCCCTGCTCCCACTGCCAGCCGTGCAGCTTCGCCCTCGCCCTGGTCCGGCGGGTGGATGACAGCGCCCAGGTGAAGACGGTCTTGTCCTTCTGCTGCGGGCCGCGCGAGCACTGGATCTCGACGGAGTCGGCCAGGAAGATCCCGCGGACGGCGGCCCACGGGATCGTGAAGACGCGGAACGGATTCCGCACGGTGATGCCGTCGTCATCGGCGATCACCTTGGACCACAGCGTGCACGCGAAGACCAGGCCGGTGACCGTCAGCATGCCGAGGGCGAACTTCACCGACAGGTAATCGTGGCCCTGGATGATCAGGTCGCCCAGGCTGAGCACGGCGAGCCCGACCCAGACCCACCAGACGACGAGGGGTGTGGCCAGGCGGTAAACCCGCCTGCCATCGGGCAGCAGCCGCCCGGCGGAGGCTTGGATGGCCGTCCTGGCCTGCTCGTTGGGTGCGGACACGTTCGCTGATGCTCCGGTATCGACGGACGGGGCGCCGCTCTTCGACGCTTCACGGCTTCCCAACCACAATATGCCCAGCCGACGGGAGGATCGGGCTACCGACCAGTCATCACATTACGGTCCGGCAACTGAGGAGTAGCTAGCTAATAACGGGCCAGCCAGCGTTACCCCGTCGGCTGATGCCCGGACGGAGCCGAGCGGCCCGGCGCGGTCAGCCACGCCTGCCTCGGCGATGACCGGGTCTGGCCCGTGCTTACTCCCGATCGCGGTCATCGCGGTCGCCGCCATGACCTTGACGCCCACGGCGATGCAGCGCTCGTCCACGTCGAACATGGGCTGGTGGATGTCGAACTCCTCGGCCGATCCCGGACGGCGCGTCCCGAGCCGGAACAGGCTGCCGGGGACGGACTCGAGGTACCAGGCGAAGTCCTCGCCGCCCAGGCTCTGCGGCGCCGGGGTAATCGCGTCGGGACCGAACACCCGGTCGGCCGCCGCGCCGACCATCGCCGTGCTGACCGACTCGTTCACGGCGGGCGGGACGCTCCGCTCGTAGGTCAGGTCGGCGGTGACGCCGTAGGAACTGGCCACCGACTCGATCAGGTCCTTCAGCATCTCGGGCGCGGCATGCCAGGCGCTGTCGTCCAGGCACCGGACCGTGCCCTCTACGACGCCGGAGTCGGGGATGGCGTTCGATGCCGAGCCCGCGCTGACCCGTCCCCAGACCAGGCTGAGGCCAGACCGCGGGTCGATCCGTCGGGACAGCGCGGCGGGCAGCTCGGTGATGATCTTGCCGAGGGCGAAGATCAGGTCGGCGGTGAGATGCGGGCGGGCGGTGTGGCCGCCGGGCCCGCTGAGGTGCACCTTGATCTTGTCGCAGGCGGCCGTGATCGGGCCGATCCTGGTCCCGATCTTGCCGACGTCGAGCTTGGGATCGCAGTGCAGCGCGAAGACGCGGTCGACCGAGGAGATGCCGCCTGCCGCCAGCACGTCAAGAGCGCCTCCCGGCACTTCCTCGGCGGGCTGGAAGATAAGCCTGACCTTGCCGGGCAGGGCGCCGGCGGCAGCCGCCCTGGCCAGGAACAGCCCGGTACCGAGCAAGACCGAGGTGTGCACGTCGTGGCCGCAGGCATGACAGACGCCGGCGTTGAGCGACCGGTATGGAACATTTTTCTCGTCAACAATGGGCAGCCCGTCGATGTCGGCACGGAGCGCAACGGCCGCAGCATCGTCGGGGAGGCCGCCAATATCGACGATAAGGCCGGTTCCCTTGGGCAGGACGGCTGGCCGGAGTCCGGCGGCTTCGAGCCGCAGTGCGATCCGGCGGGTGGTCCGGTGCTCGGAGTACCCGACCTCGGGATGCGCGTGCAAGTCCCTGCGAAACTCGATCAGCTCGTGCTGATGGCCTGCGAGAAACGCGTCAAGCTCGCCTGCCAGATCACTCTCAGCCATCCATCCTCTCCCCTTGGGCCAGGATCAGGTCAGGAGCGCACCGGATCTCCGCACTGGTGCCGTGAGCCCCTCTGCCAGCACAACAGGTCCTCTGGCTAAGAATGACTCCACGGCCTGAGCGATCGCTCACCGGGGTCACTCTGGCACCGCAAACCACAGGCGTACCAGGAATCCCGGGCGAGGCACGTCGCCGCCGCGCCAGGTAACTAACCTGGATCCCGAAGGCAAAACGCGTTTCCATTCGATCCTTCAGCTGTCCAATCGCGTGCGCATCGGGCGGTGCCGATGTGTCAGCGGCATGAATTGCCGCTGATTCGCAGCGAGCTCAGTGACGGGGCGGGTTGCTTTCCTTCCGCCGGATTGACCGGCATCGCCAGCAGGCCCATGCCCCGGGTGCAAGCACGCTCGTGCGGGCAACTACTGCAACCGCACGACATAGCGCCGGCGAGGTATTCTCGCCACATCTCGGTGATGAGGTGAGATGCGACCCGGTATCACTAAGCATGGTAGCGGTCGCAGCGCCCGTACGCTGGCGTTGCGCGATTGTAGCCGGAGCGCTCCGGACCGGCCGTGCCGCACCTAAGCCCGCCATTTCACCTGGTCAGTAGACATCAGCGGGCTGATAGACGCCCCACACCTCGCGCAGCGCGTCGCAGACCTCGCCCACCGTCGCCCTGGCGCCCAGCGCCGCGCGCAGCGGGTAGAGCACGTTGTCCTGGCCGGCCGCCGCCGCCTTGATGGCGTCGAGGTTGCGGCGGACCCCGGCCGCGTCCCTGCGACGTCGCAGCGCGTCCAGGCGCGCCGCCTGCTGCTGCTCGATCGCGGGGTCGACCCGCAGCGGCGCGTAGCTCTCGTCCGCGGCGGCGGTGAACTTGTTGACCCCGACGACGACCCGCTCCCCCGCATCGATCTGCTGCGCGACCTGGTAGGCGGAGCGCTCGATCTCGGCCTTCTGGAAGCCCTGCTCGATCGCGGCGACGGCGCCGCCCATCTCCTCGATCCGCCTGATCAGCTCGCCGGCCTCGCCCCTGATGTCGGCGGTCATCGACTCGATCGCGTACGAGCCGGCCAGCGGGTCCGCGGTCGAGGTCAGATCGGTCTCGTAGGCGAGCACCTGCTGGGTGCGCAGTGCCAGGGTGGCGGCCTTCTGCGTGGGCAGCGCGATCGCCTCGTCGTAGGAGTTGGTGTGCAGGGACTGCGTGCCGCCCAGGATCGCCGCCAGTGCCTGCACGGTCACCCTGGCCATGTTGACCTCGGGCTGCTGCGCGGTCAGCTGGACTCCGGCGGTCTGGGTATGGAACCTCAGCATCTGCGATCGCGGGTCGGCGGCGCCGAACTCGTCGGCCATGATGTGCGCCCAGAGCCAGCGGGCGGCACGGAACTTCGCGACCTCCTCGAGCAGCGTGGTCCTGGCCACGAAGAAGAACGACAGCCTGGGGGCGAAGTCGTCGATCGCCAGGCCGGACGCGATCGCCGCGCGCACGTACTCCTTGGCGTTCGCGAGCGTGAAGGCGATCTCCTGCACGGGCGTCGCCCCGGCCTCCGCCATGTGATAGCCGGAGATCGAGATCGTGTTCCAGCGCGGGAGATGAGAGCCGCAGTACGCGAACGTGTCCGCCACCAGGCGCAGGGAGGGTACCGGCGGATAGATGTACGTCCCGCGAGCGATGTACTCCTTGAGGATGTCGTTCTGGATAGTTCCGGTCAGCCGCTCGGCTGCCACGCCCTGCTCGGCGGCCACCAGTTCATAGAGCAGCAGCAGCACGGCGGCCGGGGCGTTGATGGTCATCGAGGTCGACACCGCGTCGAGCGGTATGCCCTCCAGCAGCGTCTGCATGTCCTCGACCGAGTCGATCGCCACGCCGACCTTGCCGACCTCGCCGCGCGCCTGAGGCGCATCGGAGTCGTAGCCCATCTGGGTCGGGAGGTCGAAGGCGACCGACAGCCCTGTCGTGCCTGCCTCGATCAGCTGCCGGTACCGGCGATTCGAATCAGCGGCGGTCGAGAAGCCCGCGTACTGGCGCATCGTCCAGGGCCGGCTGACGTACATGGTCGGGTAGACGCCGCGGGTGAACGGGAATTCACCCGGCTCGCCCAGATCACGGTCCGGATCAAAGTCCTGCAGCGCCTTCGGCCCGTAGACCGGCTCGATGGGTTCGCCCGACTCCGATATGCGCACCATAGGACAAGGTTACGGCCCGGCGCCCGGAACACCGCGGCCCGAGCCCGCGGCTCATCGCGGCCGCGACTTGGTCCCGATCGTCGCGGGCCGTCTCGTCCCGGTCGGCCCGGCTGCGTCGTCCCATCGTCGCGGCCGCCTCCTCCCGATCACCGGGCCTGCCTCGTAGCGATCGCCGCACCGCCCCCCGGACCGGATCATCACCTTCCGCAGCGCTATAACCGTATTATGCGATAACAGTCGCTCGGTCCGCATATGCTGCCTGCTTCGCCAGGTTCGCCACCTACGGGGCAGCGGCCGGCCGCCCCGGGGTCGCTGCCGCTCGCAGGATCGAGGGACCGAATGCAGACGAGCACGTCGAAGACGGTATGGCAGGCGGCCGCCGCCGTCACAGCGATGGCCACGGTCGGCTACGCCATGGCGCTGTCCGGTCCCGTCCCGGCAGCCAGGATCACCGCGGCCAGCATACGGACGGTCGGCGTCACGGCCGGACGCACGGCCGCCCCCGGCGCCAGGCCGTCAGTACCAGAGTCCGCCGGGATCACCAGGATCGCGCCGCCGCCGGGCCGCCGGGCAGCGACCCGGCACCAGCGCCAGACGCCCCCTCGCCCGCATCGGCCGGCTCGCCAGCATCCGCTGGTTCGCCGCGAGGTCGGCGGGCGGCGGCTGGCCAGCCGCGGCATCGTCGTGGCCCGCCGGGCGATGCCGCTCCCCCCGGTGCCCGCATCGGCCTACGTGATCGCCAACGCGCGCACCGGCCAGGTACTCGCAGCCAAGGACGCGCACGGGCTGTATCCGCCGGCCAGCACGCTGAAGGTGCTGACCGCCATCACCATGCTGCCGCGGCTGCGGCCGAACTCCACCATCATGGCTACCAGCAGGGCGGCAGCGGTGGTGCCGAACATCGTCGGCCTCATCCCCGGTCATCGCTACCAGGTGGCGGACCTGTTCCGCGCCCTGCTGCTCATCTCGGCCAACGATGCCGCGGTGTCGCTGGTCCAGGCCAGCGGGTCGTTCAGCAAGGGCATAGCACTGATGAACGCCGAGGCGCACCGGCTGCAGGCCTACGACGTCGTCGCCAGGCAGCCGAACGGCCTGCCCGCTCCGGGCCAGGTCGTGTCCGCCTACGACCTCGCCCTGATCGCCCGGCGAGCGCTCGCGATGCCGGCGTTCATGCGGTACGACCGGACGCTGTCGGCCACCTTCTCGGCGACCAGGTTCGGGCAGGTGCCGATGGTGAACGAGAACGGGCTGCTGACCCAGTATCCCGGCGCTATCGGCGGCAAGATCGGCTGGACAATGGCCGCCGGAGCGACCTACATCGGCATGGCCAGGAGGAACGGCGTCACGCTGATCGTCACCATCCTGCACGCCACGCCGCTCACCGAGATCGCCGCCGCCGAGCACCTGCTCAACTGGGGGTTCGCGGTGAACGGACGTGTCAGGCCGGTCGGAACGCTGGTGCGCCCGATGACCGGTCCGTGAGCCTGGCACGCCCGCGGCCGCCTCGATACGCTCACCTGGGCTGCTCCCGTCACATACTTTGCCGTTCATCCGCGCAGGTCGCACCAGTTGCGCTGGCATCGAGCAGGATTGCGGCACGGGTACCGGCGACGCCATCAGGGAACAGTCCTGCACGCAGGAGTCGTCAGCGGGATCGAAGGACCGGATGCAGCCGAGCACACGAAGCAGGACCCTGGTCGTCGCGGCAGCCGTAACCAGCGCCGCGACCGCCGGAATGGCGGTGGCAACGAGCGGCGGCGCGGCAATTCGCGCATCGGCGGCCCTGACCGGGGCGCGCCACAAGCCGGCCGCCTACCGGACCGCCAGGACCGTCAGCCACCCGGCGCCGTTGCCGGACAACGAGGTCGGCGGTCCGCTGCTGGCCAGCCGCGGCATCGTCGTGCACTACCCGCCGCTCGGGGCGCGGCGGCTGCCCCGGATTCCTGCCTCGGCCTATGTGATCGCCGATGCGAGCAGTGGTACCGTGCTCGCCGCCAAGGATGCGCACGGCCTGTTCCCGCCGGCCAGCACGCTGAAGGTGCTCACCGCGATCACCATGCTGCCCAGGCTCAGCCCGGACGCGACGGTCGTGGCCACCAAGCGGGCGGCGGCGGTCGAGCCGAACATCGTCGGCCTCGTCCCCGGCCACCGGTACAAGGTCTCCGACCTGTTCCATGCGCTGCTGCTGATCTCGGCCAACGACGCCGCGGTGGCGCTCGCCCAGGCCAGCGGGTCGTTCAGCAAGGGAATGGCGCTGCTGAACGCCGAGGCCCATCACCTGCAGGCCTACGACGTGGTCGCCAGGCAGCCGAACGGGCTGCCCGCACCCGGCCAGGTCGTGTCGGCCTACGACCTCGCGCTGATCGCCAGGCAGGCGCTCGCGATGCCGGCGTTCATGAAGTACGACTCCACGCGCACGGCCAGGTTCCCGGTCAAGCGCCACGACAAGGTACTGCTCGTCAACCAGAACTACCTGCTCACCAAGTACCGGGGCGGCCTCGGCGGCAAGATCGGCTGGACGCTGAAGGCGGGCGCCACCTACATCGGCCTGGCCAGGCGGCATGGCGTCACGCTGATCGTGACCATCCTGCACGCCACCCCGCTCACCGAGATCACCTCGGCCGAGCGGCTGCTCACCTGGGGCTTCGCGATGTCCGGCTCGGTCCGCCCGGTCGGAGTGCTCGTGCCTCCGCTGGTGACCGCCCGCACAGCCGCCAGGCCGAAGTCCGGTGGATCGGCCGCCGTCGGCAGCTCGCTGGCCGGTGCGTCAGGCCGTTCCGCCCGGAAGTCGATCACCCTGGACGCCGGCGTCGCGGCCGGGCTCTGCGCCGCCGTCCTCGGCGGCCTCGCCTGGCTCAGGCGCCGCATGCTGAACAGCAGGCACCCGGTGAGCTAGAAGGGCTCGACGCCAGACGAGCTGGGCCGCTAGAGAGGCTCGGCCGACACCAGCGTGGCGTGCAGCCCGTGGCCGACGTAGTACCCGCGGTAGGCCTGGCCGTCGCTGAATGCGGCGAGCACGGCCGGGCTCACGAAGAAGCGGGTGCCGCCGATCGTCAGCTCGCAGCGAGCGCCGCCCGGACGGCCTGGTATGCCGCTGACCGGGTCACCCACATTGCCCCGCATGTTGCGCACTCTGGTCCCGGCGATTCCCTCGGCCCGGCTGACCGTGCCTGACACCAGATGATTCAGCGCCCGCCGGGTGCGGAAGGCGGACTGCGACACCAGCAGCGCGACGAGAATGAGCGCTCCGACGACAAAGGGCACGCCAGCCGATGACCCCGGGTGCCGGCCCGCGGACAGGCGCGGGAGCAGCATGACCCCGGCGACCACGATGAACGCCACGGCCACGAAGACAACGACCGCTACCGCGCCCCTGGACCGTGACCGGACCTTGCGCAGCCGTGTTTCCTGCCGGTCCGAGAGCTGGCCAGCTCGGTTGGCAGCCAGTTCGTCCGCGCTGAAGTCCAGCACCGCCGACAGGATCAGCTGGCTCCGAGCATCCATGCGGCCCTCCGGCGAGCCGAGGCGGTCCTGCCGCACGTCTTCTCGAGGCGGCGGCACCGACTGTACGGCAGCGGGCGGGCGCTGTAAACGATGCGAAGACCGGCGAGGAGCGGCGCCAGGTGCTAGCGCGCCGGGAGGAAGCCGACCCGGTCCCTGACCAGAGCCATGGTCGCGGCGGCCACTTCCCTGGCCCTGGCCGCGCCGTCGGCCAGCATCCGGTCGAGCTCGGCCTCGTCGGCGAGCATCTTCTCGGTCCGCTCCCTGACCGGCGCGAGCGCGTCGACGACAACGTCGGCGAGGTCCTTCTTGAACGCACCGTAGCCGGAGCCCTCGTACTGCTGCTCCAGTGAATCCAGGCTGGTGCCGGTCAGCGCCGCGTAGATCCGCAGCAGGTTGGTCACCCCCGGCTTGGCCTCGTTGTCCGCCCTGACCTCCGAGCCCATGTCGGTGACCGCGCGGGCGATCTTCTTGCGGATCGACGCGGGATCCTCGAGCACGTCGATGATGCCCTGCGGCGTCGACGCCGACTTGCTCATCTTGACCGACGGGTCCTGCAGGTCGGCGATCTTGGCGACATCGGAGACGATATACGGGCCGGGTACGACGAAAGTCTGGCCGAACCGGTGGTTGAACCGCTGCGCCAGGTCCCTGGTCAGCTCCAGGTGCTGCCGCTGGTCCTCGCCGACCGGTACCTGGTCGGTCTGGTAGAGCAGGATGTCGGCCGCCTGCAGGATCGGGTAGGTGAACAGGCCGACGCTGGCCTGGTCGGCGCCCGACTTGAGCGACTTGTCCTTGAACTGGATCATCCGGCTGGCCTCGCCGAAGCCGGTCAGGCAGCTGAGCACCCACGACAGCTCGGCGTGCTCCGGGATATGGCTCTGCACGAAGACGGTGCACCGCTTCGGGTCGAGCCCGGCGCCGAAGAGCTGCGCCGCGGCGACCCTCGACCGCCGGCGCAGCAGCGCCGGGTCCTGCGGCACCGTGATCGCGTGCAGGTCCACGACGCAGTAGAACGCGTCGTGGCTCTCCTGCAGGGTCACCCACTGGCGGATCGCGCCGAGGTAGTTGCCGAGGTGGAACGAGTCAGCGGTCGGCTGGATGCCGGACAGGACGCGGTTGGCAGGCATGGCCGAAGTCTAGTTGCCGCCCGGCACCTGTTACTCAGCCTCCCGCGACGTCACCCGCGCCGTCGGCGCGGCCGGACCCGTCCGGGTCCCGGCCCTCGCCAGCACCGCCTCCGCCGGCACCGCGGCCCGACCTGCGGCTCGCTGACCCGCGGCCGGCCGACAACCGTCCCGCGCCCGGGGCCCTCCCCCCTGGCCGAGCGTTCGCTCCGGTGGAAACGGCCTGGGCGACGGGGTTCGCGACGTTGCCGTCACCGCTTGGCGGGGCGCTCTCGTGCACGACGGGCACGATGTCAGGCGCGCCCAGCCTGATCGCATCGGCGTCGGTGTCGGTGTCCGCCTCCTGCGACTTCCGCTCCGCCGCCACGCTGGTGCGGTAGTTCTCCAGTTCCCGGCTCACCTGCCGGTGCCGCCACTTCATCGGGCCCGCCATCAGCGCGGCGACCTCCTCGGCCGCCGACAGGCCCCGGTCCCAGGTCTCGATCGAGATGTGCGTGCGCCTGGTCAGCACGTCGTCCAGATGCCGGGCGCCCTCGTGCGTGACGGCGTAGACCGCCTCCACCCGCAGGTAGTCGTCGGCGCCGCGCAGCGGCTTCCCGAGGCTCGGATCGGCAGCGATCATGTCGAGAAGCTCGCCGGTCAGGGTGCCGTACCTGCCGAGCAGATGCTCGATCCGGGCGACATGCAGCCCGGACGACCGCGCCAGCACCTGCCGGGAGTTCCACAGTGCCTGGTAGCCGTCGGCTCCGGCCAGCGGTATCTGGTCGGTACACGACGGCGCGACCTTCCCGTCCAGCCCGTGCGCGACAGCGTCCACCGCGTCGCGGGCCATCAGCCGGTAGGTCGTGTACTTGCCGCCCGCGATCATCACGAGGCCGGGCACCGGGTGGGCGACGGTGTGCTCTCTGGAGAGCTTCGAGGTGGTATCGGACTCCCCGGCCAGCAGCGGCCGCAGCCCGGCGTAGACGCCCTCCACGTCGTCGCGCGTCAACGGCACCGCGAGTACCCGGTTGACCTGGTCAAGCACGTAGTCGATGTCCGTCCTGCTGGCCGCGGGGTGCGCCTTGGACAGTGCCCAGGCCGTGTCGGTCGTGCCGATGATCCAGTGCCGTCCCCACGGGATCACGAACAGGACGCTCGACGGGGTGCGCAGGATGATCCCGGTACTGGACTGAATCCGGTCCCGCGGCACGACCAGGTGCACGCCCTTCGAGGCGCGCACGTTGATCGACCCGCGGCCGCCGGCCATGGCCTGGATCTCATCGGTCCACACGCCGGTGGCGTTTACCACCTGCTGGGCCCTGATCTGGAGCTCGGCACCGGTCTCCAGGTCAACGGCCTGCACGCCGGTGACCCGCTCGCCTTCCCTGAGGAACCCGGTGACCTGGGTGCGGGACGCGATCTGCGCGCCGTAGCTCGCGGCTGTCCTGATCAGGTCGAGCACGTATCTCGCGTCGTCTACCTGAGCGTCCCAGTACAGCAGGGCGCCGGTCAGCGCCGGGCGCCGCAGCGCGGGCGCCAGCCGCCGCGCGTGCCGCCTGGTGAGCTGGCGGTGCAGGGGCAGGCCCCTGACCTGGCCGCGAGACACCCCGAGCGCGTCATAGATGCTGACCCCGGCCCCGAAATAGGCCCGTTCCCAGCCATAGTGAGTGAACGGGAGCAGGAAGGACACGGGGCGGATCAGGTGCGGGGCGATCCGCTGCATCAGCAGTGCCCGCTCGGTGAGTGCCTCGCGGACGAGACCGAAATTGAACTGCTCCAGGTACCGCAGCCCGCCATGGATCAGCTTGCTCGACCGCGACGAGGTCCCCGAGGCGAAGTCCCTGGCCTCCACGAGCCCGACCGACAGGCCCCTGGTCGCCGCGTCAAGCGCCACGCCCGCGCCGACGACGCCGCCGCCCACCACGAGCACCTGCAGTTCCGAACTGGCCAGCGCCGCGATAGCCGAAGCCCGCTCAGCGGGTCCGAGCTTGACCGCTCCGAGCGCATGCGTTGTCACAGTGCAGAACGCTACCCAGGCACCGGCGGCGGAAAGCTCACCGGGGCGGTGCGGCCGGCCCGCCTGGTGCGACCGGCGCGCCTGGCGTCACCGTGACCTCGACCCGCTGGAACTCCTTCAGGTCCGAGTACCCGGAAGTTGCCATCGTCCGGCGGAGCGCGCCCATCAGGTTCATCGAGCCGTCGGCCACCGTCGACGGGCCGTGCAGGATCTGCTCGAGGGTGCCGACCGTGCCGACCCTGAGCCGGTCACCGCGCGGCAGTTCGGGATGGTGCGCTTCACTGCCCCAGTGATAACCCCGGCCCGGTGCCTCGGCGGCCCTGGCGATGGGCGAGCCGACCATGACGGCGTCGGCGCCGATCGCCAGCGCCTTGGCGATGTCGCCGCTGCGGGTCATCCCGCCATCCGCGATCACGTGCACGTACCGGCCGCCCGACTCGTCCAGGTACTCCCGACGGGCGGCGGCCACGTCGGCGATGGCCGTGGCCATCGGCACCTTAACGCCGAGGACGGCGGCGGTGGTCTGCCCCGACCCGCCGCCGAAGCCGACCAGGACTCCGGCCGCACCGGTGCGCATCAGGTGCAGAGCCGCCGTGTAGGTGGCGCAGCCGCCCACGATCACCGGGACGTCGAGCTCGTAGATGAAGTGCTTCAGGTTCAGCGGCTCGGCCTGGCTGGAAACATGCTCGGCGGAGACGGTGGTCCCCCGGATGACGACGAAGTCGGTGCCCGCGTCGATCACGGCCTTGTGGTACCGGAGCGTGCGCTGCGGCGACAGCCTGGCGGCGATGGTCACCCCGGCCGCCTTGATCTCCGAGATCCGCTGCCCGATCAGCTCATCCTTGATCGGTTCCGCGTAGATCTGCTGCAGCCGAGCGGTCGCGGTCTCGTCGTCCAGCGTCGCCATCTCCTCGAGCAGCGGCTCGGGGTCGTCGTACCTGGTCCATACGCCCTCGATGTCCAGCACGGCCAGGCCGCCCAGCTTGCCGATCGCGATCGCCGTGGCGGGCGAGACCACGCTGTCCATGGGCGCCGTCACCAGCGGCAGCTCGAACCGGTAGGCGTCGATCTGCCAGGCGATCGAGACGTCCTCGGGGCGCCTGGTCCGGCGGGACGGCACGATGCCGATCTCGTCAAGCGCGTAAGCGCGGCGGCCGCTCTTGCCGCGGCCGATCTCCATCTGAGTCACCAGGATAGTCTGCCAGCCCGATCAGCCGCCGGCCGTGCGGGAGCATGCGCGAGCCGCCCGCGCCGGAACTTCGTCGGCTAGCTGGCCGGACCGCTGTAGTTCGGGGCCTCGGCCACCATGTGGACATGGTGCGGATGGCTCTCGACCAGCCCGGCACCGGTGATCTGGATAAAGCGGGCATCCTGCAGTTCCGCGATGGTCATGGCGCCGCAGAAACCCATTGCCGCGCGCAGGCCCCCGACTAGCTGCCCGGCGACCGCGGACAGCGGCCCCCGGTAGGGCACCCGGCCCTCGACCCCCTGCGGCACCAGCTTGTCCTCGCTCAGCACGTCGTCCTGGAAGTACCGGTCCTTGGAGTAGGACCGGCCGCGCTCGCGGTTGCGCATCGCGCTCAGCGAGCCCATGCCGCGGTAGAGCTTGAACTGCTCGCCGCCGATGATCACCAGCTCGCCCGGCGCCTCCTCGCAGCCGGCCAGCAGGCTGCCGAGCATGACCGTGTCAGCTCCCGCCGCGATCGCCTTGGCGATATCGCCGGAATACTGCACGCCGCCGTCGCCGATCACCGGGACCCCGGCGGGCCTGGCGGCCCGCGCTGCCTCGTAGATCGCCGTGATCTGCGGCACGCCGACGCCGGCCACCACCCTGGTCGTGCAGATCGACCCCGGGCCGACACCGACCTTCACCGCATCGGAACCGGCGTCGATCAGCGCCTGGGCGCCTGCCCTGGTCGCGACGTTGCCACCGATCACCTCGACCCTGGCGTTGGCCTTGAGCTGCGCGATCATGTTGAGCACGGCCTGAGCGTGACCGTGCGCGGTATCCACGATCAGGAAGTCGACCCCGGCGTCGATCAGCGCCTGGGCACGCCGCTTGGCGTCCTCGCCGACCCCGACAGCCGCGCCGACCATGAGCCGTCCCTGCGCATCCTTAGTCGCGTTAGGAAATTTCTCACTCTTGGTGAAGTCCTTGACCGTGATCAGTCCGCGCAGCAGTCCCTGAGCGTCGACGAGCGGCAGCTTCTCGACTTTGTTCTCGGACAGCAGCCGCAGGGCCTGCTCACGCGATACCCCGACCGGAGCCGTAATCAAGGGCATCGGCGTCATCAGCTCGCCAGCGCGGCGGCTGTGATCCTGCTCGAACCTGATGTCCCGGTTGGTGATGATCCCGAGCAGCACGTCATCCGGGGAGACGACCGGCAGGCCGGAGATCCGGTACCTGGCGCACAGCTCCTCGACCTCGGCGATGGTGGCCTCGGGTCCGCAGGTGACCGGATTGGTGATCATCCCGGCTTCTGAGCGCTTGACGATGTCGACCTGGTGCGCCTGCTCGTCGATCGACATGTTGCGGTGCAGGACCCCGATGCCGCCCTGCCGGGCCATCGCCACTGCCATGGTTGCCTCGGTGACCGTGTCCATGGCCGAGGACAGCAGCGGCATCTGCAGCTTGATCCGCCGGGTCAGCATGGCAGTAGTGTCAGCCTCACTAGGCATGAGCTGCGAGTGCGCAGGCAGCAGCAGCACGTCGTCGAAGGTCAGGGCGGGCGGGCCGAACTTGGTGTCGTCGGTCATGTCTCTCCGAGATGGTCGCCGGGTTGTCGTCCATCCTAGTTATCGCCGTGTGTGGAGGCGCAGCCCGCGCGGCCGCTGCGGGGCACGGCCCCGCGGCCACAGGAGGGACGGCCACGGCAGCAGGCACTGGAGGCGGACGTGCTCGACGACATTGTCGGCTATCTGCGATGCCCGCACTGCGGCGCGAGCCTGACCAGGCTGGACGGCTCGCTCCGTTGCGGCGCGGGGCACTCGTTCGACATCGCCCGCCAGGGCTACGTCAGCCTGCTCCCGCCCGGCATTCCTGGCGGCGGGGGCGACACGGCCGCGATGGTTCGTGCCCGCCGTGAGTTCCTCGCCGGAGATCATTACGCCGGGATCGCGGATCTGCTGGCCGACGCCGCTGCCGCGCCGCTGGCCGGCGCGAGCCCGGCCAGCGCGGGGCTGAGCAGGCTGAGCGGCCGGCTCGGCGGCGAGCTAAGCGCCGGACTGGGGGCCGGCTGCGTCGTCGATGTCGGGGCCGGCACCGGGTACTACCTGGCCGCCGTACTCGACCGGCTGCCGGGGCACGCCGGGCTCGCCCTGGACGTCTCCAGGCACGCGCTGCGGGTGGCTGCCAGGGCGCACGGGCGGATCGGGGCCGTCGCGTGCGACGCATGGCGCCCGCTGCCGGTCGCGGACTCGGCGGCCGATCTCGTGCTGAACGTGTTCGCCCCGCGCGATGGGGCGGAACTGCGCCGCATTCTCCGGCCGGACGGCCGGCTGCTGGTCGTCACGCCAGCCGCCGACCACCTGGCCGAGCTGATCGGGCCGCTCGGCCTGCTCACCGTGGACGAGCGGAAGCAGGAACGGCTCGCGGACAAGCTCGGCCCGTACTTCGATCCGGCCGGCGAGCGGGAGTACCGGGCAGTGATGTCCCTCGATCATGCGGCCGTCGGCGCGCTGGTCGCGATGGGGCCCAGCTCCTGGCACGCCCACGCCGGCGCGGTCGCGGGCAGGATCGGGCGGCTGCCTGAGTCCGTGCCGGTCACGCTGACGGTGCGGCTGGCCGTCCTGCGGCCGCGGCACTGAGCGCGGCGGCACTGAGTGCGGCGGCACTGAGTGCGGCGGCACTGAGTGGGACGGCAACACCGGTCACGAACGAGATCGCCTCCGGTCCGGGCGGCCGTTCCCGCACTCTGCCCTGCTGCTGGTCGACGGCGTCCCGCACCAGACCAGGCGGCCCGAGCGCGTGATCGAGTGCTGCCAGGCCGCCCGCTACCTTGGAGACGATCGTGTCGTCGGTCAGGAACACCAGCGCCCGGCAGGCGTTCAGGACCGCGTAGCACTCGGGCGCGTGCGCCAGTCCCCAGCCGAGTTCGTCAGCCAGGTAGCCGAGGATCACCGGGCGGGCGACGGGTCCGATGCAGTCCCGCGCTGGCGGCCCGTGCAGCGTGATGCCGGCCGCCCGGCAGACCGCGTAGTGCATGAGCAGATCGGAGTCACCCGGCAGGGTGTAGTCCCTGACCACGCGCGGTCCGCTGCCGTGCTGTCCGCCGACGACCACGCGCGGTCCGCTGCCGTGCTGTCCGCCGACGCCAGGGCTGGCATGCAGGACGAACGGCCACGGTGGCGCTGGCCGCCGCGCCTGGCTGGCCGTGACCACGCCGCACTCCAGGCCGCGGGCCAGGGCAGTCGGCATCGGGCGCCGCCAGCAGGCTGGCGGCCGCGGTGACGGCAGGCTCGGCGATGTCGTCGGCGACGACGAACAGGATGTCCACGTCACTGCGCTCCGCTACCCAGCCGCCGAGGGCGGCAGACCCGTGCAGGTACGCAGCCTCGAGCGCCCCGCCGCACCGATCCGCGACCAGCGCGGTGAGCCGGCAGGCGTACCGGAGCGGTTCGGCGGTGGCGGGGAGATCCCCGGCGTCGGGCATGCCGTTAGCCTCCAGGTTCCGCGGCGCGGCTGCCAAGCGAATTACCGCGGGCCTTCCGGCAGCTCCGCAGTTGCCAACGGCTGGTTGCTAGCAGCGGAGCGTGTGCATGAGGGCGGGAATCATCGACGGCACGATTCCGCCACCGACCACTGATCCTGATCGGAGCACGTCAACACGGCCGGCGGGATGCAAGGCCAGTACTACCTCCCGTCGCAGCCCGCTGAGCAAGGCAGCTTCCTGATCAGCCTCGGCAATACCGGAGCCTTTCCCGTGACGATCGAGGCAGTGCACGTCCTTCCGCCCGGGCTGCCCGCCAGCGCGGTCAGCTACGGGTCGCCGCTGCGGATGGCTGGCCAGCCGACTTACACGCTGGAGGACCTGCGGCATGGCCAGCGGGCACCGGGCCCGCGCCCGCTGGCAGGCGCGGTGCTAACGCCTGGTGAGTACGTCTATGTGCGGATTCCGTTCATTACCGCGAAGTGCTGGCTCCCTCATTCGAGCACGGGCATCGACCGTGTCTGGGTGACGACGAAGTCCCTGCTCTGGACCCACCACGTCCCGATTAGCTGGACCGAGCCGGCTGATCCGAGCCAGGGTGCGATCATCAGCGAGGAAGGTTACTCACCAGGCGCCATCCTCGGCCTCGTCTGCCCGAAGTAGCGAACGCTTCGGCTGCCGCGGGCTGGGCTGGCCCGAGCCGTTTCGGAGGTACTTCATGGAGCAGCGCGTCAGCCTGATCACCCTCGGCGTCAGCGATCTGGCGCTGGCCAGGCAGTTCTACACCGCGCTCGGCTGGACTCCGGCCACTGCGGACACGGACGACGTCGTTTTCTTCCAGGCGGGTGGTCTGGTGCTCGGGCTCTGGGGCCGGGCGATGCTGGCGCACGACAGCACGGTGCAGGACTCGGGCGGCTGGGGCGGCGTGACGCTGGCCTATAACGTCCGATCCCCCGCCGAGGTGGACGCGGCGATCGAGGAGGCCAGAGCGGCCGGCGCGGTGATCGGACGCGAGCCGGCGAAGACGTTCTGGGGCGGATACTCGGGATTGTTCATCGACCCCGACGGGCACCCGTGGGAAGTGGCACACAATCCCGGCTGGACGCTGCTCCCCGACGGCAGCGTGAGCCTCGCGGGCTGATCAGCGGCATGGCGCCGGCTGCCGAGCACGGCAGGCTTCTGCTCGGGACGCTCATCGGGCTGACCGTGGTCAGCGGGCTGGTAGACGCGGTGAGCTATCTGGGTCTCGGGCACGTCTTCACGGCGAACATGACGGGGAACGTGGTCCTGCTCGGCTTCTCGGCGGCCGGCGCCTCCGGGTTCTCGGCGCCGGCCTGCCTGACCTCCCTCGGCTCGTTCCTGCTGGCCGCCGCCGCCGCCGGGCGCGCTGCCCGGCGGCTGACATCGCGCCGGCAACTCCTTGCCGTGGCGATGACCATCGAAGCGGTGGCGACCGCGGCCGCCGCTGCCCTGGCGTTCGGGGTGGCCCATGTGTCGCAGGGCTGGCCCCGCTACACGATCATCGCGGCGCTCGCGTTCGGCATGGGGGTGCGTAACTCCACGATCCGGCGGCTCGCCGTTCCCGACCTGACGACGACGGTGCTGACCATGACGCTGACCGGTCTGGCAGCCGACTCGACGCTCGGCGGCGGAACCAACCCGCAGGCCCCCCGCCGGATTGCCGCCGTCCTCGCGATGCTGGCCGGCGCTTTCGCCGGGGCCTCCGCATTCCTGCACGCGGGTGCCGGGACGACGTTGCTGATCGGCGCGGTCGTCGTGCTCGGCGGCGGCTTGTTCTTCTGGGCCGCCCAGGAGTCCCGGCAGCTCGACCGGCCGGCTGCCTGACCGGCCCGCTGGCTGCTGGCTGACCGGCCCGCTGGCGGAGGGGATTGCTAGGTGGTCGACGTCGGGAGGCGTTCGCCCCCCTATCGAGGCGAGCAACGCGCCATCGGTAACGCCGACCAGGCAATGGACCCCATAAGGGGCATCCGCCTGGCCGAGCGAATGGCCAGGCACCAGGCACCAGGAGTCCTGGGCACCGGGACCGCAGTTGTCAGAGCGGCCGACGGTCACGTCCCTGCATCGAGGCTAGCCCGGATCCAGCTCGATAACGGCGACCGGGCAATGAGCCCCATAACGGGCATCCATCAAGCTCGGGCGAGTGACCGGGCGCCTCCACGGGCTGCCCAGCGGTTCATATCATAACTTTGGCGGCCGCAAAAGGACCAATTCCCGCGTGATCATGACGCCAAGTGATGATAGGTGCCCGGAAGCTGACCAGCGGCCGACTTACTGGCTGGCCAGCACGGGCTGACGCGCGGCTGACCGGTCTGACCGACCTGCCGACCGGGCTGACCGACGCGCCGACCGGAGTGACCGACGTACCGACCGGGATCAGGCCAGTCGCGGCCCCGTTGCGCTGTGCCAAAATTCAGCAGGAACTCCAGGACCCCGTGGTTCTGGGTGGTGACGAAGCTGCCGAAGCTAGGGTTCGGGATGCTCCAGTCGGCGAAGGTAACCGGGATCGAGCCCGAGATCGAGATGGTCTGGCCGGTCCGCTTCGCGGACACGGTGAACGTCACCAACCTGCTGTGGCCGTGCAAGGTGAAATGTCCTGTGGCCGAATAAATCCTGACCGTCCCGGTCACGGGCAGCGGCGCCAGGCTGATCGGGTGAGTCAGCGAGAACGTCCCGGTCGGAGACGTCGAGACGTCCATGATCCGGCCATCGAACTGGACCGAGGGAGAGTAGCGCATGGCTATGCACCAGCCGGCCAGGCGCCGGCACTGGCTGAGGTGGGTGGTCGCAGGCGCTGTCGCAGTCGTCGTCCTTGCGGTCGCCGTGCCATAAGCTGCCTGAGCAGAGCAGCGGCAGAAGCGAGCCTTGCTGGGCTTGCTCAGGCAATGGTGCGGGTTTGCTCTGCGCACGCTCAGAGAATCGCTAGCGAGCCACACCTGGCGCTGCCAGGCAATGGTAGCTAGGCGCCGCTCGCCAGGCGCCGCTCGCCAGGGCGCCCCTCGCCAGGCGCCCGCCCCTCGCCAGGCCCTGCTCGTTAGGCGCTGCTGCCGTAGAACTCCTCAACCGCGATGGCGCGCAGCCGCAGCAGGGCCCGGTGCTGAGCCACACGGACGGCACCCGCCGACATGCCAAGAGCCGCGCCGGTCTCCTCGGCTGACAGCCCGGTCAGTACTCGCAGGACAAGGAGCTCACGCTGGTGCACAGGAAGGCGGGCCAGCAGCGCCCTGGCGCGCTGCGCCTCCAGGCTGGCTACCACCGACTCCTCGGGTCCCGGCTGGTCATCGGGGCTGTCCGGCAGGTCCTGCGTGGGAATCGCCAGCCTGGCCGCCGATCGCCGAGCGTCGGCGACCTTATGGGACGCAATGCCGAAGACAAAGGAGGCAAAAGGCCTGCCCATATCCTGATACCGCGGCAGGGCGGTAAGGACTGCGATACAGACCTCTTGCGCCACGTCCTCGGCGACATGGTACTGGCTGGCGACGCTGCCGAGCCTGGAGCGGCAGTACCTGACGACCATCGGCCGGATCTGCCTGAGCAGCGAGTCGATGGCGGCCGGCTGGCCCCGCGCGGCCAATTCGGTCAGGTCGATGATCGTCGCGGCCGAGTCGGCGTCGCTGACAGCCTGCTGAACCATGCGTTCCCCCTTCGGCGGTATGCCGTTACGCATCAAGCGGTCACGCACGGATGATGCCCAGGTAAAGGGGCAGTTTAATCATGGAAATCGACGTCAATAAACAGCAGGCTTTGGGTCGACCGCCATACCTGTCAATTCGCACTTGCAAAGGTTTGGCCCCTTATTTGTCAACTTAACTACCCCCGCTGGTCCGGCCAGCAGGCGGTGCCGGGGGCGTAGCGGTCCAGCCACGCAGCACAGCCAGGCACCCACGCTCGCAACCCCGGCAGCTGCTGGCGACACCAGGCCAGAGCGTCGGTACCGCCGGGCCAGCCACTCAGCGCCACCGGGCAACCCGGCGACACCAGGCCAGCCACTCAGCCCCATCGGGCAGCTCCCCGCTCGCCAGGCCAGCCGGTCAGCGCTGCCGCCCAGCCCACCCGCCACCACGGGGCAGTCGCTCGCCATGATCGCGGACGATTCTCAGAGCGTGGTCGTTATTCAGTCTCAATTACTGAGAGAAGTCCGCGTTCTGAGAATCGTCCAGGATCATGGAGCACCCCTTGGGGCGGGAGTGCTCGATAGGGACTAGCGGGCTGGAGGGGCTGAAGGGGCTGGAGAGACTGAGCGCAGAGCACCCGCGACAGGCACGCAACGACCGCCACGGAGAGGACAGCACGACGATGGACACCCCGGGAGACGACCCAGGCCCGCAGACCAGGAGACGACCCAGACCACCGACCAGGACCCAGACCACCGACCCGACCCAGACCACCGACCCGGACCAGACCCCGGACCCGACTCCGGAGACGGTGACGGGCCGGGACTCTGGTGAGTCCCGGCCCGTCGTTCAGCCGTCAGATCATCGGCTTGTCAGTGCGTGTGACCATGCCCGTGACCGTGACCAGCCTCGGCCTCTTCCTTCTCCGGCTTGTCGGTCACCAGCGCCTCGGTGGTGAGCAGCATGCCGGCGATGGACGCGGCGTTCTGCACGGCCGACCTGGTCACCTTGACCGGGTCGATGACGCCCTGCGCCATCAGGTCGCGGTACTCGCCGGTCTCGGCGTTGTAGCCGTGGCCGGCCGGCATTTCGGCGACGGCCGCGATCACGACACCGCCCTCCGCGCCTGCGTTCAGCGCGATCCAGCGGGCCGGCTCGAGCAGCGCCTTGCGGACAACGCCGACGCCGGTCAGCTCGTCGCCGGACATGCCCAGGTCGCCAAGATGTATCGAGGCCTGGATCAGCGCGCTTCCGCCGCCCGCCACGATGCCTTCCTCGATCGCCGCCCTGGTCGCCGAGATGGCGTCCTCCAGCCGGTGCTTCTTCTCCTTGAGCTCGACCTCGGTGGCCGCTCCGGCCCGCAGCACCGCTACGCCGCCGGCCAGCTTGGCCACCCGCTCCTGGAGCTTCTCCTTGTCCCAGTCCGAGGACGATTCCTCGATCTCGGCCTTGAGCTGGCGGATCCGGTCGTTGATGGCGTCCTGCTTGCCGCCGCCGTCGATGAGCGTGGTGGTGTCCTTGGTGACCGTCACGCGGCGCGCGGTCCCGAGCACGTCG